>NZ_QSFR01000013.1:0-51862 GCF_003467925.1 Collinsella sp. AM43-1
GATGAATATGGGAGGTGTTCGGATGAAGTTGCCAATCAAGGGAATTTTGAAAAGAGTTTTTCGAGACCATTTCGAGCATTTCCCACCGGTTTCATAGGAGTAAACTTGCCCCACTGCAAATGCTCGAAAGGACCGGCATGAAAGAACTCTCCAACCGCACGGCAACGTTTACCGATTCCGTCATCCGTCGCATGACGCGCATCTCCAACAAGTATGGCGCCGTCAACCTGTCACAGGGCTTCCCCGACTTTGATCCCCCGGCGCAGCTGCTCGATAGCCTCAGCACCATCGCCACCGATCCCAAGCCGCTCTACCACCAGTACTCCATCACCTGGGGCTCTCAGGCCATGCGCGAGGCGCTTGCCGCCAAGCAGGAGCACTTTATGGGCATGCCGATCAACCCCAACGAGAATATTGTAGTCACCTGCGGCTCCACCGAGGCCATGATGGCCGCCATGATGACGGTCACGAACCCCGGCGACAAGGTCGTCATTTTCTCGCCGTTCTACGAGAACTACGGCGCTGACACCATTCTCTCGGGCGCCGAGCCCATCTATGTGCCGCTCAACCCGCCCATCTTTGACTTCGACCGTGAGGTCCTCGAGGCGGCCTTCCGCGACAACGATCCCAAGGCGATCGTCCTATGCAACCCGTCCAACCCCTGTGGCAAGGTCTTTACGCGCGAGGAGCTCACTTTTATTGCCGACCTGTGCAAGAAGTACGACGCCTACTGCATCACCGACGAGGTGTACGAGCACATCGTCTACGCTCCCCACGAGCACGTCTATATGGCCACGCTGCCCGGCATGTTCGAGCGAACCATCAGCTGCAGCTCGCTGTCTAAGACGTACTCCATCACCGGCTGGCGCCTGGGCTACACCATTGCCCCAGCCCAGATCACCGAGCGTATCAAAAAGGTCCACGACTTCCTCACCGTCGGCGCCGCCGCGCCCCTGCAGGAAGCCGTCGTCACTGCCCTCAATTTCGACGACAGTTATTACCAGGAGGTCCTCGACCTCTACACCGCCAAGCGCGACCTATTCTGTCAGGGACTCGACAGCATCGGCCTCACGCACAACGTGCCGCAGGGCGCGTACTACGTGATGATGGACATCTCTGAGTTTGGCTATGACAGCGACCTCGACTTCTGCGAGGATCTGGCCTCCAAGGTGGGCGTGGGCTCCGTTCCGGGCTCCAGCTTCTTCCGCGAGCCCGTCAACCACCTCATCCGCTTCCACTTTGCCAAGCGAGACGAGACGCTCAACGCAGCACTGGAGAACCTCAAGTTCCTGCGTGATAAAATCAAACCGCGCGGGTAAGGACGGCCCGGCACTAAATGCACCCCGAGGCCGGCCACATCCTGGTCACGCGCGACCCGCGCGACACCATTGGCGAGCACAGCGGCTGCCCCTTCCACGACAACTGCCTCGAGGGCCTCATCGCCGGCCCCGGCGTTAAAAAGCGCTGGGGTGGCAAGAGCGCCGGAGAGATGGCCGATGACCCGGAGGCCATGGACCTGCTCGCCGGCTATCTTGCGCAGGCGCTCATGACCTACATCCTGTGCTACGCACCGCAGAAGATCGTCATCGGTGGCGGCGTGGCCGACCACACCCCCATCGCGCCGCTCGCACGCAAGAAGTGCGCCGAGATGCTCAACGGCTACATCGTCACGCCCGAGATGGCCGACATCGATAGCTACATCGTCAACAACAGCCTCGAGGGCAAGCAGGGCATCATGGGCTGCCTGGCCCTAGGCGCACAGGCGCTTCAGTAACAGACGCACCCACAGGGCGTGGCGCACCCGGCAAATCCGACCTATGGAACGACGCCGCCACACCTCATATAAGCCCTCCAATAAAAAAGGCCGCCTAGGACCAAACAATGCGTCCTTAGGCGGCCTTTTTGGCGCACATCAGCGACCGTAAGAGATATCGGAGCACAACGCCCGTTGCCGCTCCACAGCAGTCGATCATCACATCAGTGATCATGCCGGCGCGTCCCGGCACAAAGAGCTGAATCGTCTCGTCGATCGAGGGAATCAGCAGCAGGAACACTGCCGTGGGCAGCAGCACGTCAAAGGTGCGTCGGCCCTCAAAATCAAAGGCGTGCGTTGCCAGGATGCCGAGCACCAAATACTCGGTAAAATGCGCGCACTTACGAACAACAAAGTTGGTCACCCATTCATATGGAAGTCCCACGCCGTGCAGAAAACCGCGGATAGCTTCCATGACCGTTAGGCTCAGTGAGCCCGACCCCGAGCCGGGAACCAGCGAATTGCCCCAGATCAAGAGCGCCATCAGGCAGGTTACGACCGCCCATTTTCGATTGATCTTAACCATGCAGAAGTTATGCCTCCGCACGGAGCGGCGCGAAGCTGGCGGTACCGCCCTCGATAACGCTCAGATAAGCACGGCCCGTACGCTTGGCGGTAGAGGACTGAAGACGCTCGATCTCTTCCTCGAGGATCTGATTGACGCGCTCGTGACGACGATTTTCCATAATGCCGGCGGCAATAGCCTCGGCCCGCTCGATGCTCTCACGCGAGATACGGGCAGTATCCTCGGGGAACACAGCGCTGTGACGGCCGACATAGGCGGGGGCAGCAGGCTGAGGGGCAGCGACGGGAGCGGGGGCTGAAACAGGAGCAGGCTCGTCAATCTCATCCAGAATCGCGGTGGCGGCGGCCCACATACCCTCGTGGCCCGAGTAATCGGCCATGGGGACATCAACCTCGAGCGAGGCGTCCGGAAGGTCGCCGGTGTCGATGCGATCTTGGGCATCAATCGATGCGGTGATGGCTGCAGGCTCATCGAGGTCATCGAGATCGATGCCCGCGGCACCGGAGATGATAGGCATGCTGGCGAGGTTTGCATTGTACGGCGCAGCCTCGGCCGCCTGCTGCTGGGCAGGAGCGCCCCACAGCGAGCTTTCGGCGGCACGGCGGGCGGCAACGGCCTCCTCGTCCGCAGCCATGGCTTCATCAACGTACGAATTGTCGGCAGAAGCGTTCGCGTCCGCCGAGGTAGCGTTGTAGGCGTTATTGGCTGCCGCGTTGGCGACGAGTGCCACGAAAGCCGCCGTGCTGCCCGCAGGGGCGGCCTGGGAGCCAGACACGGCGCGTGCCGCGGCGGCGATGTCGTCGCGATTGAAGGAGCCGGTCTGCCCGCCGTTGGTGAGCTCGTCGATGGCGACTTGATAGACGTCGCGCGAGTGTGCAGGGTCGCAGCTCACCGGCGAATCGTCGTCGAGCATACTGTCGATCATGGACCAAGCCTCGTCCTCGTCCATAGCATCTGCGGCTCGAGCGATGGTAGGGACACCATCATCGGCATGACGGCGCTGGAACGCACCGGTCAGGCCGGAAAGGAATGCCGAGGTAGACTGCTCCGCCTGAGCCTGAGAAGCAGAAGCCGCAGCGTAAGGAGTCGCATCCTGCTGCTGAGCTGGAATCGAGGCGGTCTTGAACTCGCTTTGATGCTGATTGAGATTGGCGGCACCGCCCATGGCATCGGGCTGGAACAGACGCTCTTCACGCTGCGCACGATACTCGGAGATACCCAGCGAGGCGGCATAGATACCCACGCCCGCCACCGCGCCTACGGCGAAGGGAACCGCACCCGCCACGACCGTCTCGTTCACAGACGAAAACGGTAGCGTCGCGGCATACATAACCACGGGAGCGGCAAGGCCGATCCCGCACGAAAGTCCGGCAAGGACTGCTCGTTGTGTTGCATCAGAAGAAGCCATGAGCTCTCCCCATCTTCCAGCACCCAAATCGCATCATTCAGTTGGCTGCGCGAGAGAAGATGAAGCGGGGCTATGCCCCAAAGCAACGGTATATGGTTCGTTTCATCTGCGTTTTCCGTCGCGAAGCTTAAAAGCTATTATGCGAAACCGCCCCGTCGATTGCAAGCGACGATGTCGGATTGAAACGGGAAACCTGCTGCTCGTCGGTCTTATGGTTAAAAATAAGCGCGGAGCGGCGATATGGAAAAGGGCCGAGGCTCAAAGCCCCGACCCTTTATCGCATTGATGACTATCGCTGCGTGTGGATGACAACCTAGAACGTCTGCTCGTAGTCGCTGTGTTTTTTGGCCGAACGCACCAAGAATTCCTGGTTGGTGTTGGTGCCCTTAAGACCCTTGATAAACGATGCGGCTGCGCGCTCGGTGTTGTTCATGCCGGCAAGAATGCGACGCAGACCAAAGACAAACGGACGCATCTGCTCGTCGACCAACAGGTCCTCGTTACGCGTACCGGAGGCAACGGGGTCGATAGCCGGGAAGATGCGGCGGTCGGCCAGGTCGCGGTCGAGCTTAAGCTCCATGTTGCCGGTGCCCTTGAACTCCTCAAAGATGACCTCGTCCATCTTGGAACCGGTGTCGATGAGGGCAGAGGCCAGGATGGTGAGCGAGCCACCGTTCTCGATATTACGGGCTGCGCCCAGGAAGCGCTTGGGAGGATACAGTGCCGCCGAATCGACGCCGCCCGAAAGGATGCGGCCTGAGGCGGGCGCCGCCAAGTTGTAGGCGCGGGCAAGACGCGTGATGGAGTCGAGCACCACCACAACATCGCCGCCCAGCTCCACGATGCGCTTGGCGCGCTCGATAACGAGCTCTGCCACGCGAGTGTGGTTGTCGGCGGGCATATCGAAGGTCGACGCCACAACCTCGCCCTTGATGGAACGCTGCATATCGGTGACCTCTTCGGGGCGCTCGTCGACGAGCAGGCAGATGAGGTGCACCTCGGGGTTGTTAATCGAGATGGACTGGCAGATCTTCTTGAGGATCGTGGTCTTGCCGGCCTTGGGCGGGGACACGATCAGGCCACGCTGGCCCTTGCCGATCGGCGACACGATGTCGATGGCGCGACCGGTAATGGAGTCCTTGCCGTGCTCCATGCGCAGCGGCTCGTTGGGATAGACCGGGGTGAGGTCGCCGAACTTGGGGCGGTTGCGAATCTGCTCGGGGTCCAGACCGTTGACGGTCGTGATTTTGGCGAGGCCGGCGCGCTTGTCGCCGCCGCGCGAAGGACGCAGCGAGCCCTCGATGACGTCGCCCGTGCGCAGGCGCGCGGAGCGGATGAGGTAGGCGGGCACGAAGGCGTCGTCGTTGGACTTCATGTAGCCATGGGCGTGGATGATGCCGGAGCTGTCCGGGCGAATCTGCAGAATGCCCTTGATGTCGCGGAAGCCCTCGGCCTTCGCAGCGGTGACGTAGATTTCCTCGACGAGCTCGGCCTTCTTCTTGCCGGTCGTCTCGATCTCGAACTCCTTAGCCTTCTCGCGCAGCTCAGCGACCTTCATGGCCGCGAGTTCCTCGCGCGAAAGCGTGGGCTCGGTGGGAGCGGCATTACGCTCCTTGTTGCGCTGTTTGCGATCGCGCTGGCGGTTGCGACGGTCGTTGTTGCGGTCGTCCTTACGCTCGTTGCGCTCGTCGTTGCGCTTGTGCTGGCGACGGTTGGGACGAGTGCCGTCTTCGCCCTCAGCGGGGGCGGCACCATCGGTTGCGGCGGTGCCAACATTGGCCGCGGCGGCGTCATTGGCCTCGGCGCCAGAATCAACCTGCGCTTCGACATCCTGCTGCTCGGACGCCTTGGCCTTAACGGACTTCTTACGACCGCGCTTGGGCTTCTCGGATGCAGGCTGTTCGACGTCCTGGGCCTTGGCGACATCAGTCGACGCATCGGCGGTCGTCTCGGCAGAATCCTCGGACGCACCCTTCTTGGCAGCCTTGGCCTTGGACGTGCGCTTAGCAGCAGTACGACGGCTGCGACCGGGACGGACGTCGGCGGGCTCGGCATCGGCGGGAGCGGCCTCGGAAGTCGTAGCATCCTGGACGGGTGCATCGGCAGCGGTTGCAGACTCGGCGGTCGCCGCAGCATCCCGAGCGGCGGCGGCTGCTGCTGCGGCCTTCTCTGCCTCGACAAAGGCCTTGGGCTTGCGACCGCGACGGTGCGGGCGCAAAGCCGGATCGACAACGGGAACTTCGTTGGCCTCGACAGGCGCAGCGGGCTCAACAGGCAATGTGCCCTCCCCTGCCGCGGAACGGACCGAAGCCTCAGTGAGCTCGGGGGCTACCTGTTCCGCAACTTGCTCGGCCTTAGCAGCCGTGCGGCGGCGTGTGCGCGGTGCCGGCTTCTCGGTCGGCAGGTCGGCGGCAGGGGTCTCGATGGCGGCAGGCGTCTCGGGCACAGACGGAGCTGCAAGCTCGGTCAGAGCCGCGGCCTCGCGCTCGGCAGCACGACGGCGGGCGCGCACCACCTGAGCCTCGCTAATCTGCGCCAACGCACGTGCCTGCGCGACCTCATCGGAAATCGGCACCGAGGAGTCAGCTGCAACGGTGCGCTTGGCGCGCGTCGTGCGCGTGGTACGGCGCTTGGGCTTGGTGACCTCCTCGCCGTCAGCGGCAGGCTTGGCCGTGCGGCGCGCGAGCCTGGGCTTTGCCGGAGCAGCCTCCTCACCAGTTGCAGGCACGGCCTTCTCAGCCGCCACAGGCATAGGCGTCGAAGCAGCCTTAGGCGTCTCAGGAGCCGAGGCTTGCGCGGGCGCCGCGACCTGGTCCGACGCAACCGGTGCAGCGGGAGCGGCCTGCGTCGTCGTTATTTCGTTTTCTTGCTGTTGATCAGACACAGTGTTTGCTCAACTTTCTTTTCAAGCCCTGTAATCACATGCTCCCTGCATAAACCTTCAGGGCGGCTAAACAGTCTAGTTCCGTTCAAAACGACGGATATCATTGATCTGTATCGAGATGATTGCGTCATATATGCAGCGTTAGTGTAACACAACCGCAACCACCTGCAACTTAGTCATTGGACGTTCTTAAACGCCCAGTCATCAGGGACACTCCTCCTCAAAAGCGCCTTGAAATGTCGCGCCAGAGGAGTGAAGCCGTGGCACCCGGAATAGCCGCGCCACGAATCGCGCCCATCTACTACGTTTGCACCCGAGCCCCTGACCATACCCTTGTTTTTTTCATAAACAACGAGTCTGCTACCTGCGGTTTTAATATCGTACTTTTCGGCATGGTTCGGGATATGCGTCCAAACGTAGGAGATGAGCACGATTCGCGGCGGACGGTATCCCGCCACCCCTCCGCGAGACAAAAATGATCCATTTTCCTCCGTCCCCAAGGGACAATTTTCAAAACTACGCCGGATTACGGGGCCAGAATGCTGCAAGCCAACCATACCCTGCATTTTCAAGAAACAATAAACCGTCTAGCTGCGGTTTTATTTTCACTGCTGTCGCTATGGTCGCCAGGCAGCGATTCAGCCCCGTAAACCGGTATAGTTGCGATTTGGTAGCATTTTCCAACACGCCTAAAAGCCCCGCCAAACGAAAAAAGCCCGACCTCCGCATGGAGATCGGGCTTATAGGGTTCAGCAAAGCCGAACCTACACGGTCAAATGACCCGCAGATTACATCTGCTCGGGCGCGGAAACGCCAACGAGGGTAAGCACCAGGGCGAGCGTCACGCGGACGGCGTCGCAGGCGGCCAGACGGGCGCGCGAGAGCTCGGGGTCGACGGGACGGCCCTCGCTCGGCAGAACCTGGCAGGCGGCGTAGAAGCTGTGGAAGTCGCCGGCGAGCTCCTCGGCAAAGTGCGTCAGGCGGAACGGGGCGCGATCGCGAGCGCAGCTGGCAATCAGGTCGGTGAGCTCGTTGAGCTTACGCGACAGGGCGAGCTCGGTCGGGTCGGTCAGCAGCGAGTAATCGACGTTCTCACCGATGGCCTTGGCGGCGACGGCCTTCATGCCCATCTCGGCGGCCTGCTCGGCAGTAACGTCGGCGGCACGGCGCAGGATGGAGCACACGCGAGCGTGAGCGTACTGCACGTAGTACACCGGGTTGGAGTTGTCGCGCTTCTTGACGGCCTCGATGTCGAAGTCGACCATCTGGTTGGAGCTCTTGGAGATGAGCGTGTAGCGAGCGGCGTCGGAGCCGACCTCGTCGACGAGTTCCTGCAGGGTCACCATGGTGCCCTTGCGCTTGGACATACGGACGGGCTTGCCGTTGCGCAGCAGGTTGACGAGCTGGCCCAGCAGAACCTCAAACTTGCCGGGATAGCCAAGAGCGTCACAGACGCAGCGGACGCGCTCGATGTAGCCGTGGTGGTCGGCGCCCCAGATGTCGATGACGTGGTCGACGCGCTGGAACTTATCCCAGTGATAGGCAACATCGGAGGCGAAGTAGGTGTACTCGCCATCGGACTTGATCAGGACGCGGTCCTTGTCATCGCCCAGGTCGGTGGAGCGGAACCACAGGGCGCCGTCCTTGGTGTAGAGGTAGCCCATCTTGTCGAGCTTCTCAAAAGCGCGGTCGACGGCAGAGGTACCGGCGGTCTCGCCCTCGGTGTCCTTCACGTACAGCGAACGCTCGGAGTACCAACGATCGAAGTCGCAGTTGACGGCGTGGCAGAGGTCGCGCATGTTGTCGACCATCTTTACGTAGCCGCGCTCGCGGAAGCTCTCCATGCGCTCCTGCGGATCGGCGTCGACCCACTTGTCGCCGTCGGTGCGCCAGAACTCGGCGGCCTCGTCGATGATGTAGTCGCCGCCGTAGGAGTCCTTGCCCAGGGTCTCGGCAAAGTTGTCCTGATACGGATGGGTCTCGGGGTGCTCGTCGTTCTCGTCGGCAACAAAGGCGTCGCGGTCGGCAATCAGCAGCTTGTGAGCCTCGTCGATATCCACGCCCTGCTTGGCGATGATGTCGGCAAGCTGCATATAGCGCGTGCTGATGGAGTTGCCGAAGGTGTTCATCTGAGAGCCGTGGTCGTTGATGTAGAACTCACGCTGGATGTCGTAACCGGCGTGGTCCATAACACGGCAGAGCGAATCGCCCAGCGCGGCCCAGCGGCCGTGACCGATGTGCATGGGGCCGACGGGGTTGGCGGAAACGAACTCGACCTGGGTCTTCAGGCCACCACCGACGTTGGACTTAGCGAAGTCCATGCCCTTCTCGCGAGCCTCGCCAAAGATGGCATTCTTGACGGCAACGGAGAGGTAGAAGTTGATGAAGCCGGGGCCTGCGATCTCAACCTTCTCAATCGCGGGGTCCTCGGGCATATGGGCAACGATGGCCTCGGCGATCTTGCGCGGGGCGCAGTGAGCCAGCTTGGCGGACTTCAGGGCCATGGTGGAGGTCCACTCGCCATGAGAAGTGTCAGCCGGTCGCTCGATAGCGCAATCGTCAAGTTCAAATGCGGAAAGGTCGCCGGCCTCCTGGGCCGCAGCAAGCGCAGCGCGTACCAGCTCTTCAATCTTCTCGGGCATAGATCCTCCTTGTGTTAAAGCCCCCGAGCTCTTGGTCACTCGTAGGGCAAAAGCCAGAGTTTGTAGCACTCTATCACAAGCGACGGGCACTGTCGCAGGGTAAAGCTAATAGATATTGCATATGCACAAAAATGACTACAGCTTGCATGGAGTCACTCAAAGATGCCGGTCTGCCTGCAGATTATGCAGGCGTTGAAAATGCATAAAGGTGTGAATGAGCTGCGTCTGTTATCGAATACTCTTACCTATCAGAATTGTGTGCTTTTCCTGCATAAAGTAAGGGTTTGCGCACGTCAGCGTGTTATTCTAGACATACGTAAATTCGTATAAGTTGGAGGTAGCATGTTCTCAATCGGTCAACACGTCATTCATCCGGGTCAGGGAGTCTGCACCGTCGTCGGTTTTAGGGACGACACGCCGCAGCCCATGCTGTTGCTCGAGACCAAGCAGGGACATGCGCAGACGATCCTCATGTACCCCGTGGCGCAGGCCGATCGTTTGCATGCCGCCATCTCCCAGCAAGATGCCGAGCACCTGCTGAGCCACTATGACGAGCTGGAGTGCGACACCTTTACCGAGCGTAACAGCTCGCTTGAGGAGACGCACTTTAAGCAGCAGCTCAAGCTGGGCGCGCCCGAGACGGTCCGCGTGGCAAAGACCATGATGCACCGCATTCGCCAGGCCGAGGAAGCTGATAAAAAGCCCAGCTCTTACTACATGCGCGTACTCAAGGAGGCCAAGCGCCGCTCCATTGAGGAGTTCGCCGTGGCCCTGGGCGTCACCGAAGAGGACGCCGAAGCCCGCCTAGCCCAAGCCGCCCTCAACTAACCTGCCAAAAAGGGACAGGTTTATTTTGGCAGGTTCTATCTGGCCAAACATCAACAAACAATCAGTAAATGGTCGGGTGCTCCGTTTTGTTTAAGAGCGCCCGACCATTTTTCTATCGCCGCAAAAATGCGTGAAGCCCATTTGCGATGACATCACGCGAGGGCCGTCCAGATCGACGTAACCAACGCCCGCATCCACAACAAGCGCGCCCGTCTTACTCAATTACCATTAAAAAGCATCAATTTGAAAACGCAATTATATTTCGGCAGGTAGCAGCTATAGTCGGTGAACTGAATCTCGACAACCGAAGCCCCCGAATGAGGTATCTTCAGCCCATCCAAGCTAAAGGAGGGGCCATGCCGAGAAAACCTCGTTCAAAGTCACCAACCGGTTATTTCCACATCACGTTGCGTGGAAACGGAGGGCAATTGCTGTTTGACGATGCCGAGGACCGAATCGCCATGCTTCAGATCCTCGATGCGATCCTCCCCAAACACAATATCGAGCTTATCGCTTGGTGCCTTATGGGAAACCACATTCATCTGCTCATCGACGATCCGGACGACCGCAAGAGCGACGCGATGCATGCGATAGCCGTATCGTATGCGGGCAGGTACAATGCGCGGACGGGGCATATCGGCCACGTGTTTCAGGAGCGGTTTTGGGATTCGCCCATTAAGTCAGAAGTATATTTACTCGAGGCAATTCGATACATTCATTTGAATCCACAAAAAGCGGGACTGGCAGCATACGACGAATATCCCTGGAGCAGCCATCGCGAGTATCTCATGAGTGCCAGGTCACGGCCGCATGTTACCGGCAGCGTTGTCGGTGTTATATTCCCAACACCTCGCTCATACCTTCGGCTCATGGAAAGTACGCCGTCGCTTCCCTATCGCCCCAGCGCAACAGCCAAGGTTCGCGAGGAAGATCTATGCGAATTTGGCACGGCAATCGTGCAGAGTGTCGCAGGATGTGCTCCGACGGAACTCAAATCCGCCTCCAAGCCACTTCGCAATGAGGCGATTCTCGCGCTTCGAAAACAAGGGCTAACGATTAAGCAGGTTCAGCTGCTGACCGGACTGGGAACATGGATTATCAAGAACGCGTCGTAGCGTCGCGTTTGCCGAGTTACGGATACGGCGAAGCGCAGCTGTCTGCCGCGAGGCGCCGCCATTCGCCAGCTTCACCATGTCAAACAGAAAACGCTTCCGCTGAATAACATCCAACGGAAGCGTTTTCCCAGATAAAACCTACCAAAATAAACCTGTCCCTTTTTGGCAGGTTAGGCCTGGAAGGTGTCGCGGTCGGGCGCGAAGGACTGCATGGCCGCGATGGTGCGGTCAAAGAGCTCGGGGAGCTCCCAGCCGAGCATCAGGGCGCCCTGCGAAATCACGTCGCGCGAGCAGCCGGCGGCAAAGCGCTTGTCCTTGAACTTCTTCTTGAGCGACTTGGTCGTAAAGTCCATAACGCTCTTGCTCGGGCGCATGATGACGGCGGCGCCGATCAGGCCGGTGAGCTCATCGCAGGCAAACAGGATCTTTTCCATCTGCAGCTCGGGTTTGGGCAGCGAGGTGTTGAAGTCCGACGTGTGCGTCTGGATGGCGCGAATGAGCTCGGGAGACGCACCTTCACCCTTAAGAATCTCGGCAGTATAGATGGTGTGGTTCATGGGGTCGTCCTCATGCTCCTCCCAATCCAAGTCGTGCAGCAGGCCGACGATGCCCCAAAACTCCTCGTTCTCGGGGTCGAACTCGCGCGCAAAGTAGCGCATGGTGCCCTCAACCGTCTCGCCATGGGTAATGTGAAACGGGTCCTTGTTGTGCTCGTTGAGCAGTTCGAATGCGCGGTCGCGGGTGATTCCGGCGGTGAGCGTCTGGGACATGGCAATACCTCCAGGTGAGTCGATGTTAGGACACGGTGTCACTATCGTATATCGCCGCGGCTCAAGCCGAAAGGCAAAAAAGTTATGCGGAGAAAAAAGCCGGGCGAACGTGTCGCCCGGCAAAACCGCAGATAAAACCTGCCAAAATAAACCTGTCCCTTTTTGGTAGGTTTAGGGGCGGACCTGACCGGTGCCGCGAAGCTTGTATTTGTAGGTGGTGAGGGCCTCGGCGGCAAAGGGTCCGCGGGCGTGGAGCTTTTGGGTCGAGATGCCAATTTCGGCGCCCAGGCCAAACTCGCCGCCGTCGGTAAAGCGCGTGCTAGCGTTAGCGTACACGGCCGAGGCATCGACCTCATCCAAGAAGCGCTCGCAGGCGTCTGCGTCCTCGGCGATGATGGCCTCGGAATGCATGGTGCCATAGCGGTTGATGTGCGCGATGGCCTCTTCCTCGTTCGCCACGACCTTCACGCTCATCTCGAGGGCCAGATACTCGCGGCCCCAGTCCTCCTCGGTTGCGGCAATGTAAGCATCGCCCTCGGCAAGACCGGCGGCAACGCAAGCGGCACACGTGGCCTCATCGCCGTGAATCAGCACATCGTGGTCGTGCAGCACGGCAACGACCGCAGGCAAAAACACATTGGCCACAGCATGGTCGACCAGCAGCGACTCGGCGGCATTGCACACGCCTACACGCTGGGTCTTGGCATTAACGATAATGTTGAGCGCCTTATCAAAGTCGGCGGACTCATGCACGTAGATGTGACAGTTGCCCGTGCCCGTCTCGATCACCGGAACGAGCGACTCGCGCACGCAGCGCTGGATCAGGCCCGCACCGCCACGCGGAATGAGCACATCGACGACGCCGCGGAGCTTCATGAGCTCGCCGGTGGCCTCGCGGTCGGTAGACTCGATCATCGACACGGCCTCGCGCGGGAAGCCCTTGGCCTCGAGCGCATCGGCCAGCAGTTCGGCAATCATGGCACACGAGTGATAGGCCAGCGAGCCGCCGCGCAGAATGCAGGCGTTGCCGGTGCGGATGCAGATGCCCGCGGCGTCGGCCGTCACGTTGGGGCGCGCCTCGTACACCATGGCGACCAGGCCCAACGGCACGCTCACGCGGGTGAGGTCCACGCCGCTTGCGAGCACGCGGTGGTCGAGCACACGGCCGACAGGATCGGGCAGCTCGGCGAGCTTCTCCAGGCCGACGGCCATGCCCTCAACGCGCTCGGGCGTCAGCAGCAGACGATCGAGCAGTCCGGCCGAGGTACCCGCATCGCGCGCGGCGGACATATCGAGCTCGTTGGCGGCAACGATGGAGTCGATACCGTTGCGCAGCGCTGCGGCCATGGCGCGCACGGCCTCCTGGCGCTGTTCATCGCTCGCCGTGGCAAGCGAGGCCGACGCCGCCTTGGCGGCAACGGCAAGATCGTGGACATACGTGGCTATATCGACCGACATGGGCGGCCCTTTCTCCTAGAAGTTTGCAACCATGGTAGCCGATTTGCGCATGGCCTCGCCCACGGCGGTAGAATTGGTCAACCCGAAACACCGCAACGAACGGAAGACTCACATGGCCCTCATCACTTCGTACCACGTCCCCGGCCTTTACGTCGAGGACCACAGCATCGACGTCCCCCTTGACTGGCGCGGCCTGGAGCCGATGCTCCTGGCCGTCGGCAGCACCATGCGCCGCGGCGCCATGCCAGCGCCCATCGCCGGCGCGCCCGAGAGCATCAAGCTCTTCTACCGCGTGGTCTGCGCGCCCGACCGCATCAACGACGATCTGCCGCTGCTCCTGTTTTTGCAGGGTGGCCCCGGTGGCGAGAGCCCGCGTCCGCTGTCGCCCACGAGCGACGGCTGGATTGAGGAGGCCGTCAAGCACTTCCGCGTGGTCCTTCCCGACCAGCGCGGCACCGGACGCAGCAGCTGCGTGGACGGACGCACGATCGCGGCCTTGGGCGAGCGCGCCGAGGCAGCCGGCGCCGATGCGGCCCGCTCGCAGGCGGACTTCCTCAAGCGTCACCTCGCCAGCTCTATCGTGCGCGATTTTGAGTACCTGCGCCTGGTAGGCTTTGGCGGCAGGCCCTGGGTCACACTCGGGCAGAGCTACGGCGGCTTTTTGACGCTGAGCTATCTGTCGCTCTTCCCCGAGGGCGTGGCGGCAAGCTTTACCTGCGGCGGCATCCCCCACGTGCCGGCGAGCGCAAGCGAAGTCTACGCGCACACCTTCCCGCGCATGGTCGCCAAAACGCAGCAGTATTACGACCGCTACCCTGCCGACGTCGAGCGCGTGGCAGCCCTGGCCGATGCGCTCGAGGCTCAGAAGCCCGTGCTGCCCGACGGCTCGCCGATGACGGTCGAGCGCCTACAGCTCATGGGCAGCGACTTTGGCATGAAGCCGAGCTTTGAGCGCATGCATTGGATTATCGATCACGCTTTTGTTGACGGCGACGGTACGCTGAGCTGCGGCTCCTCAGTATCCGACAGCTTTTTGATGCGCGCCTTCGAGCGCACCAACACGCGCACGAATCCGCTGTACTGGACGCTGCAGGAGTTCATATACGCCGACGGTGACACCATGCCCATTGGCTGGACCGCGGCTGAAGAGAAGGCACACCGCGCCGAGTTTGACACCCTCGCGCGCCCGCTCATGTTTACCGGCGAGGCCATGTTCCCGTGGATGTTCGAGCAGATGCCCGAGCTCAAGCCCTTCAAGCCCGCCATGGACCTGCTGATGGAAGACACCAGCTGGGACAAGATCTACGACCCGCAGCGACTGGCGTGCAACGAGGTGCCCCTGCAGGCCGCGGTGTATTTCGACGACATGTACGTCGATTCGGGCATGCAGCTCGATACGCTCAGCCGCGTGGGTAACTCGCATGCCTGGGTGACCAACGAGTTCGAGCACGACGGTCTACACGGTAGCGTGGTGTTCAAGCACCTCTTCAACGAAGCCCTCAACCGCGGAGACCTGCGCCAAATCTTCTAGCAAAGGAGCGTCCCCACCTGCCGGCACAAAAGGAACGTCCCCAAGTGCCGGCACGAGAAAGACAGCGCCACGGGAAACGATCCGCAGCGCTGTCTTTCTTTATGCAAATACGATCAAGTTATCCCTGTGTATCGCGGGCTTCTCGGCCAGGTCTGCGAGCAGGCGGTTGCTGGCGATCTGGTCCTGGCGGCGACCGGCAGCAAGCTCCAGCACGTCCGAATCGGCCTCGGCGATACCGCGGGCGACGACCATACCGCTCGGATCGCACACATCGAGCACATCGCCCTCGGCAAACTGGCCATCGACCTCGCGAATACCCACCGCAAGCAGGGAAGAGCCACGGCTGACCAGCGCCTTCGCAGCACCATCATCGACCGTCACCGAGCCATGTGCCTTGTCGCCCAGCGCGATCCACAGCTTGCGGGGTGCGATGTCCAGACGCTCCGCCGGCGGATCGAACAGCGTGCCCACGCTCTCGCCGCGGGCGAGACGCACGAGCGCATCGGGCTCCTCGCCCGAGCAAATCACGCTCTGAATGCCCGCCGTCATCAGGATGCGGCTCGCGCGGATCTTGGTAATCATGCCGCCCGTGCCCACCGATGTGGAAGAATCGCCCGCCGAGGCAATAATCTTGGCATCGATCTTATGCACGACAGGAACAAACTCGGCCGTGGGGTCTTCATGCGGATTGGCAGTATAGAGACCATCGATGTCCGAGAGCGTCACGCACAGATCGGCAGAAACCAGGCAGCTCACAAGCGCCGCCAGCGTGTCGTTGTCGCCAAACTTGATCTCATCGACGGTGACGGTATCGTTCTCGTTGACGACCGGCACCACACCCAGCTCCACAAGGCGAAGCAGGGCGTCGCGCGCGTGCAGGTAGGACGTGCGGCGCGCCGTGTCGTGACGCGTGAGCAGCACGAGCGAGGTGAGCAGGTCGCGCGCATGGAACTCCTCGTCGTAGGCCGACGAGATGATGCACTGACCGGCCGAGGCGCAGGCCTGCAGGCTCGGCAGGTCGCCGACCGGCTTACGGTCGAAGCCCAGCACGGGATAGCCGCAGGCAATGGCGCCCGAGCTCACCACGATCAGGCGCCAGCCAAGCTCGCGCAGCGCTGCGGCCTGGTCGGCAAGCCCGCCGATAAAGGCGCGGTTGACCTTGCCGTCGGCGCCCACCACCGTGGACGAACCGATCTTTACCACCATCGTTTTATAAGAAGTCGTCATACGTCAAACCAATCAACTGTTCAGCGAACGGCCGAGGCGGTGGCCAGGGAAGCGTGACTCGCCCCTACCGCCCAAGGAATTAGTGAGCCCAGGGAAAGGCAGAGGCCGCGGCCATGTTCTTGCGCACGAGCTCGTCGCGCACCTGAGCCAGGCCCTGCTCCATACCCACCACATAGGTCTGCGGGTACAGGAAGCGCTTGAAAGCTGCGTCCAGATGGTCGAGCGCCCAAGCACAGCGCTCGCGCGCGTCCTGGATGCTCTCACGCGGAGCCACCGCACTGCCATCGCGCACGATCGGCACCAGCAGCTCGCGATACTCGAGTTCGGACACGTCGGTCACCAGGGCGGCATCGTTCACGGCCACAAGGGTATTGCCGCGCGCGGCGCCCTCCCCTGCCAGATGATCCTCGTCATAAATCATGTCGCAAACCGGGCCGCCAAAGCCGTCGTAATAGCGTCGTACGCGCTGCACGCCGGGGATCGTGCGCTTGTAGGGCTGCTCGGAAAGCTTCACCACCGGCGTCCACGGCTCCGCGTCGCTCGCACGACGGGCCGAAAGCTTGTACACGCCGCCCAGCGCAGGCTGATCGTAGCAGGTCGCGAGTTTGGTGCCCACGCCAAAGCTGTCGATGGGCGCGCCCTGGTCGAGCAGGGACTGAATCGTGTACTCATCCAAATCGTTAGAAACCGAGATCCCCACATAGGGCAGGCCCTCGGCATCAAAACGGCCGCGCACATACTTTGAGAGCTTGGCGAGGTCGCCGGAGTCGATGCGAATGGCCGACAGGCGCTCGCCCACCGCTTCCATCTCCTTGGCAACCGTAATGGCATGTTCACAGCCCTCGCGCACGTCATAGGTGTCGATGAGCAGCGTACAGTTCTTGGGGCTCGACTTGGCAAAGGCGCGGAAGGCCTCGAGCTCGGAATCGAAGCTCATCACCCAGCTGTGCGCATGCGTGCCAAAGACGGGAATACCGTAGCGGCGGCCGGCGAGCACATTGGACGTAGAGGAGCAGCCGGCAACGTAGCTCGCGCGCGCGACGGCCAAGCCGCCATCGGGACCCTGAGCGCGGCGCAGGCCAAACTCGGCAACGGGACGGCCGTCCGCCGCCAGCACCACGCGCGCCGTCTTGGTGGCGACAAGCGTCTGGAACCCAACGATGTTGAGCAGCGCCGTCTCGAGCAGCTGGCACTCCAGCGCGGGGCCGGTGACGCGAACCATGGGCTCGCGCGGAAAGACGAGCTCGCCCTCGGGCACGGCGTCGATGTTTACATGCGCACGAAAATCGCGCAGGTAGTCGAGGAATCCAGGCTTGAACATCGCGCCGCCGGCCGGGGCCTGGAGCGAGGCGAGGTAGTCGATGTCCTCGGGCGTAAAGCGCAGGTTCTCGACCAGCTCGGGCAGCTCGGCGGTACCGCACATGACGGCATAGGCGCTACCAAAGGGATGGTCGCGGTAAAACGCGGTAAAACAACCCTGCTCATTGGCCTTGCCGCTCTCCCACAGGCCCTGGGCCATAGTGAGCTCGTACAGATCGGTAAGCATTGCGATGTCGGTGGGATGAGAGATATCGGTCAAAGCCATGGGGCGACCTTTCGGATGCGTTGTGCAGAGGTTGAGGGTTGGACAAGGGCAGAGTGTTCGGACATGACGCCCGATGTAAATCGGTTAGAGCAGGCCCATGCTGGTCAGGATCGTGTAGCCCATAAAGATGACAAACGCGATGAGGGCAAGGACAATGATGATTTTTTGAGCCGGCGCCATGCCAGGGATCTCGTTCTCGCCCGTAGGCTCCTTGGAGGTAACCATGCGCTGGGCAAAGGTCATCTCGTCACGGCTCGGCTTGGGCTCGACGGACTTGGAACGAGCGGCCTTTTTAGGCTGAGGTTTGGGCGCGGCAGGTGCAGGCTTCGCGGCAGCGGGCTTGGGCGCGGGCGCCGGTGCGGGTGCGGCGTTCGCGGCGACCTCCTCGGCCTTCGCACGCTCGGCACGCAGGGCAGCCAGCTCCTCACGCTCGCGACGGGCCTCTTCCCGAGCCTCGCGGCGTGCCTTCTCAGCGCGGAGCTCTTCCAACTCAGCGCGCTCCTCGTCGGACAATGGTTGGGACTCAAGCTCGGCCATGGTACAGCCCTTTCTTTTAAAAAAAGCCGCCGACACAATGTCAGCGGCTTATCAAATCCAAGGGTGGAGACGAAGGGAGTCGAACCCTCGGCCTCTGCCATGCGACGGCAGCGCTCTCCCAACTGAGCTACGTCCCCAGGACAAGTCGATATTTTACCTACGGCTCGCCAACTGTCAACGCCCAATAACCAGTCTTTTTGGGGCGGGGCTATTTTAGCTACTTTCAGATGCCGGCTCGACCCCTGCCGAGAGTAGTCTTTTTGGGACGGGGCTTTTTAGCTGCCCCTGCCGTTAATCGGCCAAAACGTGTGCGCTCTCTGCTGGGGCTAAAAAAGCCCCGTCCCAAAAAGACTACTCAGCAGAGCTACTTTGCGCTGGTAAGAACACCGGTGGTGTCAAACGCCGGGGTAAAGCTCTCGTCTACCGCGCCGCCCTCTTGCCAAAACATCGTCGTAAAGCCCAGGTCGTCGGCATGGTCGAGCACCTGCTCGTACTCCTCGCGCGTTACGGCACGGGCCAACTCGCCGCCCTGCTCGCGCATGAGTGCATTGGGCGTGTACTGGTTCATAACCGAAATCGGCACGTCGCCCACCGTCTGCCACACCAGGTCCAGCACGCGGCACGAATCGTCCGCATGCCCCGGCAGCACCAGGTGGCGCACGATGATACCGCGCTTCATGAGCCCGTCCTCGTCCACCAGCTCTCCCCCGCGGCGCTCGATCTCGCACGCCATCTGTGCCAGGCCCGACACGGCCACGCGCGGGTAATCCTTAATATGAGAAAGCGACTGCGCAAGCCCGGCATCGGCATATTTAAAGTCGGTGAGCCACACATCGACCAGGTCACCCAGGGCAGCTACGGCACTCGCCCGCTCATAGCCGCTCGTGTTGTAAACGATCGGGATGTCCAGCCCGCGCTCCCTCGCTGCGGCAATCGCGGCCGGCAGCAGGTGAGCATAATGCGTCGCAGTCACCAGGTTGATGTTGTTGGCTCCCTGGTCCTGCAGTTCCAGCATAATCTCGACCAGACGCTCAGGCGAAATCTCAAGGCCAAAATTGCCGGTCGAGATCTCGTGGTTCTGGCAGTAGATACATTTAAGCGAGCAGCCGCTAAAGAAGATCGTGCCCGAACCGGCCTCGCCCGAGATAGGCGGCTCCTCCCACATATGAAGCGCCGCGCGGGCCACCCTGAGCGTGTCGTTAGCACCGCATACGCCGCGCACGCCCTCATCGCGCGCCGCACCGCAACGGCGGGGACACAAATGGCAGGCGGGCGAAAAAAGTTCGGTCAACGACGTCGGCATAAAAACATGCTCCAAAACAACGATTCAGCAGCTCAAACGTAAAGGGCCAGGCCGCGTAGACGGCTCGAGCCCCAAGGCGCCGTAATCGTCCGACACGATTTTTGTAATGTCAAGACTGGAATCGATAAAGTGCCGCTTTATGATGTAGGTATTCCGCCCCCCGCGGAGCAACTGGGTGAACCGTCGCGTTTATTTAGGGAGCCCACACAGTCGTACCTAGTACAGGTATCCTTCGTTGTTAAGGACGCTGGAACAGTCGATGAGGGCACCCACCTGTTTTAGGTGGGTTCATTTTCGTAACGTGGGGGGTGGTTTTCTTTTGCCGAAAATCACCATCACGGTTCATATGGATCCCCGTCGGCATCCCGACAAGCCATCGACAACATCCCAATATCTGGTAAGCGCGTGATTATCGCTGCGTGCAATTACATGCACCCCCCTTGGTCGAGTATTATGGTTCGGCTATGCCCTTTGCGCATGGCGTTCTTCTGACCTTTTCCTTCGACGCTTGGCGGTTTTTAGATTCATGGCTTCATCCCCGAGCTACATACCGTACCTATGCGTGGCAGCGGCGGCCTTTATCACGACCTTCCTCGCGGTGCCCCTGGTCAAGCGCTTGGCAATTAAGCTCGATGCCGTCGACTATCCTTCTAAGCGCCGCATCAACACAAAGCCCATCCCGCGTTTGGGCGGAACGGCGGTGTTTTTGGGCCTGGTCGTTGCCTGCATTGTGCAAATCCTAGGCACCTGGCACCTAGGCTGGCCACCCGTCCTGGTGCCGCACCCGCGCCTTCACATTAGCTATCCCATGCTGGCGCTCTCCTTTACCGTCATCTTTGCGACCGGCGCTATCGATGACGTCTTCCAACTCAAGCCCAAGCAAAAGCTGGCCGGGCAGGTCCTCGCCGCGCTCATCGCCTGTATCGGCGGCCTGCGGATCGGCGTCATCGTCAACCCGTTTGCCCCCGGCGAAATCATGCTCGGGTGGCTCGCCTACCCCATCACCGTAATCTATCTGGTGGCATTCACCAACATCATTAACCTCATCGACGGCCTCGACGGCTTGGCCACGGGCATCTGCGGCATCGCCTCGTTCACCATGTTTTCGATGGCCGTTCTCTCGGGCCGCATCGACGCCGCCGCGCTCTCCATTGCGCTCTTTGGCGCCTGCCTGGCCTTTTTGCGCTACAACTTCAACCCCGCGAGCATCTTCTTGGGCGACTCGGGGTCGCTGCTTCTGGGCTTTGCACTGGGCTCCATCTCGCTGCTCAACGTGAGCCGCACCGCCGCGCTCACCTCGCTTATCATCCCGCTCATCGTTGCCGGCGTGCCCATCATCGACACGTTTAGCGCCATCGTGCGCCGCAGGCGCGCCCACATTAGCATTGGGCAGGCCGACAAGGGCCACATCCACCACCGCCTAATCCAAGAAGGCTACAACCAAAAACAGGCCGTGCTGCTCATCTATGCCTGGTGCATCATGCTTTCGGCCGGCGCCGCCGCGATTAACCAGGTCGAAGTGCCCATGCGTGTGCTCATCTTTACCGTGCTCGCCATTGGCTCGGCGGCCTTCGCCAAGCACCTGCACCTGTTTGAACCCGTGCTACGCCACCATTACAACAAGCGCACGCACGAGGACGAGCTCGTCACCCCCGACGACCCCGCCTTTAAGCAGGAGGAGCAGGCAGCCGAGGAGCGCAAAGAAGAGCGCCACCACAAGCTCTAGGGCAAGCTGCCGAGGATGTGCCAAGGCACCGTTGGCCAAGCGCGGCCGCGCCGCGCCCATCGCACAAGCCGCACCACGCGCGTCCCTCTCCCGCCCTCGCCTACTTACGCACCGCCCCTCCAATAAACGCGTTATCATCTTGACCCATGAACATACGTTAGGAGCAATCATGCCAAACGAGAACAGCTACGAAGTCGCGCTGCAAAAGAGCAACGCCATTCGCGAGGGCCTGACCAAAACGCCCGAGAAGTTCACCATGCTCACCGGCGACCGCCCCACCGGCCGTCTGCACCTGGGCCACTACTTCGGTACCCTCAAGGGCCGTGTTGAGCTGCAGAACATGGGCGCCAAGACCAACGTGCTCATCGCCGACTACCAGGTCATCACTGACCGCGACACGACCGAGCACATCCAGGACAACGTGTACAACATGGTCATGGACTACCTTGCCTGCGGCATCGATCCCGACAAGACCATGATCTACGCGCACTCCGCCGTGCCCGCCGCCAACCAGCTCATGCTGCCGTTCCTGTCGCTGGTCTCCGAGGCCGAGCTGGCGCGCAACCCCACCGTCAAGGCCGAGATGGAGGCCTCGGGCCACGAGCTCACCGGCCTTCTGCTCACCTACCCGGTGCATCAGGCCTGCGACATCCTGTTCTGCAAGGGCAACGTCGTGCCCGTCGGCCGCGACCAGCTGCCGCACATCGAGCTCACCCGCACCATCGCCCGCCGCTTTAACAACCGCTACGGCAAGGTGTTCCCCGAGGTCGACGCGCTGCTGTCCGAGACCCCGCTGCTGCCGGGCCTGGACGGTCGCAAGATGAGCAAGAGCTACGGCAACGCCATCAACATCTCGATGACCGCCGAGGAAACGGCCAAACGCATCAAGAAGAGCCAGACCGACTCCGAGCGCATGATCACGTTCGATCCCGAGAACCGCCCCGGCGTGTCTGGCCTGCTTTCAACAGCCGCCATCTGCACCGGCCGTTCCGAAGTCGAGATTGCCGAGGAGATTGGCATGGGCGGCTCCGGCCAGCTCAAGAAGTACGTGACCGAGGCCGTCAACGAGTACTTCGCACCTATCCGCGAGCGTCGCCAGCGCTACGAGAACGATCTGGACTATGTGAAGGACGTCCTGCATGAGGGCAACCGTCGCGCCAATGAGATCGCCGAGCAGACCCTGGCCGAGGTTCAGGACGCCATGGGCATGGTGTACTAGACCGATTTGCTGGCTTGAGCTTTCGATTGCTTTAGGGCGGGCGCTACGGCGTCCGCCTTTTTTGGAGCCGGACCGCTTCAGCTCCATCCATCACACTCTCCCGACAAACAGGAACAGGCCCGCCGGCAGTTAGCTGCCAGCGGGCCTGTTCCCGAAGTACACCGTTGAATCGCACAGAGGGGAGGGATGCGAATCAAACTCAACAGGGCAGGCTTTTTCATCGCCTATTGCCTGCTCCGTTGCTGAAACCAATATAGTTCACCGTGGCTTACTTTCTAGCGTCAAACTACCCCAACATACCTTCTCCATAAGTTAGCCCAGGTAAACCTGCAACGGAAAGCCACCACAAAGGGGACAGGCACCTTTGTGGTGGCTTTGACCACGGCAGAGCTGTTAGAGTCCAGCAGGCCAACGACAGGCGGCCAGATCAACATGCATGGGATCGGCAAACGTCACGCCCTCCCCCATTAAGAGCTCGCGCTGAGCATCGGGGCCGCCAAAGGCAAAGCCCTCACAGATACGGCCGTCGGCAAACACCACGCGATGACAGGGAATTTGGCCAGGGCGCGGATTACTATGAAGGGCATACCCCACGTACCGCGCACTTCGTGGACGACCGGCAAGCAGTGCCACCTGACCATACGTGGCGACCATCCCCTCGGGGATCTGCTCGACCACCCCGTACACCCGATCAAAAAAGCCCTCAGACGCCATTGCTCGCTCCCTTCCACCCGGAAAAGCATAAACCATCACAAAGGGGACAGGCACCTTTGTGATGGTTTATGGCAGGTCGGTTAGTTGGCGGGCTGGAAGAAGGCTACTGCCACGGCGCCGGGGCCAACGTGGGTTCCGATGGTGGCGCCGATGGTGTGAACGGGCAGTTCGCCCTCGGTGTGACCAGCCCACAGTGCCGCGCTGTCCTCGATATACTTCTTGAGCACCGCATCCGAAAGGCCCGTATAGCCGAGCGCCAGCGGCATGGAAAAGTCGATGCCGCCCGCCTTTTCGACCTTTTGGTTCAGCAGGTTGCGGCCGTTCTTGGAACCGCGCGCCTTGCCCAGCTGCACGATCAGACCGTCCTCGACAGCCACCACGGGCTTCACGTTGAGCAGCGTGCCCACGGCGCCGGCCGCAGCAGACAGACGACCGCCGCGCACCAGGTACTCCAGCGTCTCGAGCAGGCCGATAACCACCACACGGTCGCGCACGGCCTCGACAGCCGCCGCGATCTGAGATGCACTGCGGCCCTCGTCCACCAAGCGCAGCGCATACTCGACCAGGACGCGCTCGCCCAGGGTGACGTTGTTGCTGTCTACCACGAACACGTCGCCACCTGGCGCCTCGGCAAGTGCGGTACGGGCACTCTGATTGGTGCCTGATAGCTTAGCGCCCACGGTAATAATCACTGCCTCGTCGCCGGCCTCACGTGCTTCGGCAATCGCCTGCGAAAACGCGTACGGGTTGACCTGGCCGGTCTTGGGCAGCTCGTCGCGCTCCACAAGCATCTCGTAAAAGCGCTGGTGATCGATGTCGACGCCATCCATATACACATCGGTGCCAAAGGTGACGGACAGCGGCAGAACACGCAGAGCGGGGTGCTCCGCCGGCGACATATCGCTGGCGGAATCGGTAATAATGCGGACGGACATAGCGAATCCTTTCTTGCGCAGGTCTCGCGCAGGGAATTTTGACAGCAATGTCCCGGCACGGCGTACGCGCTCAAACGGGACGATGCAGTTCTTGGCTGAAAGCTAGCTCCAGCGCGGCTCTAGATCTCGCGCAAGGTGTTGAGAATCGTGCGCAGCGACGCATACATCTGCTCGCGCTGCTCCACACCCATAGCCTTACCGGTGGTATCGAGCACCTCGCGAATGATGCGGTCCGCCTCGCTCATGCTCTCGCCGCCTAGAGCGGTCAGGCGCACCGGAGCACGATACTTAACGGCGGCATCGCCCGAATCATCGACCTCAACGTAGCCGCCCTCCTCCAGATGTGCCAGTGTGCGCGAAACGGCGGCACGGGTAACGCCGGCCATGCGGGCGAGGTCGGCGCCAGTCAGGCCGTCCTTGCTGCGCTCAAGATAGTACAGGCACATAACGTCGGAGCCCTTGAGGCCCAGCCTTGCGCCTTCGGACGTCTTGATACGCTGAATCTCCTTGTAGAGCCCGCTGATCAGTCCAACAAAGTCCTCGAAACGTGTCTCGTCGTTCTGCTGCATGGGAGACGACCGCCTTTCGCTTGCATAATGCTTACGGGTAAACATCTTAGTCGCATAAGCCGACACCCGTACCCAAATATCCCATTTGTTAACCCATCAACATAAAAACCACCACAAAGGGGACAGGCACCTTTGTGGTGGTTTGGGGCATCGAGTTTGATCCGCAGACTTCGCTACAGCCCCACGCAAGGATTGTCGCGGGTCACAAGCGTTTTAACGACAACCGTCGCTCCCAGATAGCGCTCGAGCAGCTCGGCTAAGCGATCGATCGCGGCCTGGCAATCCCCCATCCGCTCGGGCTCCACGCACTCAATCGCCAGGAAAGCATCGGCCGAATCATCGGACAACGCCGTTCGAACGCCATCGCGCCAGTTCCAGCAGCGGCATACGGCGCCCGCATCATCGATGTAGGCGAGCTCGCCGGGCAGCGTCGGGTCATCTGTCTCCTCGCCAAGCGGCAGAAATGAATCGCCACCGTCGGTCACCTTCAGGCAAAGGTCTCCCTCAATCGCGTGCAAATCCTCGCCGCCTACGGGCAGCGCGTAGGACAGCGACACCGTGTTGTAGATGTCCACCGCGGGCGTAATGTGGCCCACCGGCTTTCCTTTGAGCACGCGCTTGAGCAGGTTCTCAATTGAGCAACGCGTGCCCTTCTTGGTCTTGAATAGGCGATATGCCTCGCGCCATGCCTTAACCGGCGCATTCTCGCTGATGGTATCACTCGTCAGGTGACGCTCCGCATCGATATTGGCGCGGTCGAGCAACGCGGCAATCGCATCAACGTCCTCTTGAGGAATCTGAGCCGCGGGCTTCATGCCCTTTACGACCACAACACCGACAGCCGCCTGCGGAAATAGCTCCCAAAACGAATCCTCGGCAACGAAACTCTTCATGTGCTCTCCCTTCATAGCATGCGCCCGAGCCCGGGTGCCTAAACAAAAAGCGCCCTTACGACGGCCACCTTCAAAGTCCTACGGTGCCGCCACAAGAGCGCTTACGCTGCCCCCATCCGGAGAAGGGGGCGATATGTCAGGCGTATTGTAACCCGAGTCATTCGCCCAAGCAAAACCGCCACAAAGGTGCCTGTCCCCTTTGTGGCGGATATGGACTCGCGGCGACGCTAGTGTCGGAGTCCCAGCAGGCCGCGGCCGCGATGACGGGCGTCGGCGTGCACCTGAGCGTGCGGACCGGCGGCCTTCACGGACTCGGGCAGGTGCGAGTACTTCTTCTCGAAGTTCTCCTCGAACATCACGGCCAAGTTGTGCGCCGCCTCGTCGTAGCGCGCGGTGCTCTGCCAGTACTGGCGCGGCACCAGGATGCCGTCGGGCACGCCGTGGCACGTGGTGGGAATGTCAACGTTAAAGATATCGTCATGCACGAATTCGCTGTCCTCGATGGTACCGTCGAGGGCGCGGGCCACCAGGGCGCGCGTGTAGGCAAGCTCGATGCGATGGCCCACGCCGTAGCCGCCGCCAATCCAGCCGGTGTTGACCAGGTACACACGCGTGCGGCCGTCGGCGATGCGCTCACCGAGCATCTTGGCATAGACCATGGGGTCGAGCGGCATAAACGGCTCGCCAAACAGCGAAGAGAACGTGGGCGTGGGCTCGGTGACGCCGACCTCGGTGCCGGGGATCTTGGCCGTAAAGCCCGTCACAAAGTGATACATGGCGGCGTCGGCCGTCAGGCGCGAGATGGGCGGCAGCACGCCAAAGGCGTCGCAGGTCAAAAACAGCACGACGCTCGGAGTGGTGCCCATGCCCTTGGTCCACGCGTTGGGAATGTGCTCCACAGGGTAGGCCACGCGCGTGTTGTGCGTGACCGAGACGTCATCGTAGTTGGGCTTGCGGCTCTCGTCGAGCACCACGTTTTCGCAGATCGCGCCAAAGCGGACGGCGTTGAAGATCTCAGGCTCGTGGAACGCGTCCAGGCCCTCGCATTTGGCGTAGCAGCCACCCTCGATGTTGAAGATGCCCATGTCGGACCAACCGTGCTCGTCGTCGCCGATCAGCAGCCGCGTGGGGTTGGCCGAAAGCGTGGTCTTGCCGGTGCCCGACAGGCCAAAGAACACCGCGGTCTCGTGCGTGACGGGATCCATACTGGCCGAGCAATGCATGGGCAGCACGTCGTCCTCGACGGGCAGCAGGTAATTCATGACGCTGAAGATGGACTTTTTGATCTCGCCGGAGTAGCCGGTACCCGCGACCAAAATCACGCGCTCCTGGAAGTTGATGACCACGGCGGCGCTGGAGTTGAGGCCCTTGATGGCGGGATCGCACTGGTAGCCCGGCGCGGCGAGCACACAGAAGTCCGGCTCGCCGGTGCGCGCGATTTCGCGGGCAAGCGGGCGGGCGAGCATCTGCTTAATGAAGAGTGCCTGGCTGGCGCGCTCGCAGGCGACGAGCAGTCGGCGCGTGTGGTTGCGGTCGGCGCCGGCCATGCCGCGGGTGACGAACACGTCGCGCTCGTTGAGGTAGTCGACGATGCCGGCCTTGATGGTCTCGTAGCTCTCGATCGAAAGCGGTCGGTTGACGGCGCCCCAGGCGATCTTGTCGTGCACGTCGGGCGTGTCAACGATAAAGCGGTCATTGGGGGAACGACCAGTGCGCTCCCCCGTCTCGATCACCAGCGCGCCGTTGGATGCCATGCGGCCTTCTTCGCGGCGGATAGCGTGCTCGACGAGCTCCGCGGCGGGTAGATCGACCAGCAGACGGGGCTGATTCTCGGCGGGATCTTCGACCAGCGTAATACCAAAGTTGGACAAAACATCTGCAGGGGTAACACCAGGCATGGGGCCTCCTTTAAAAACGCGACACGAGGACACGACGCGCACTTTACTCACGTAAAGCCCGTTGTACCCGATATGCAAAAACGTTTTTGCGGCAAGGGCGGCAAGCCCGCCCAACGGTCAAAAATCGCAGGCAAGCGGCCTAGTCATTGGGGACGTTTTTAAACGACTAATCGTTGGGGACACTCTTGAACAGGCAACAACCAAGGAGCGTCCCCGGATGCCGGCACTCGGGGACGTTCCTAAAGTGCCGGCACATAAGGAACGTCCCCGAGTGCCGGCTACTGAATGGCGCCGCCGAAATTATCGAACAACCTGTTCAAAAACACGAACGAACACCGTCGCGTCTATACTAGAGCGCAGCAATAGAAAGGACTCCGCTTTGAGCATCACGCCCATCGATAGCATTCGCCGCGCCATCGCCCGCCGCAATGGCGTCGCCGACCCCACCGTATCGGACGGGGCGCACGGGCAGGGCGGACGCATCGAGAACGGCCTGTTCCCCGCATCGCACACCGCCGAGGAGCTCGCACGAATCCAAGAGCTAAGCCAGCGTAACGCCGGCGGTCCCGACAGCAGCCAGGCCACACGCCGTCGCCGCGAGCGCGATCGCCAGCCCGGCCCCATCCACCGCATGGTCAATGCCTGGTGGAACCGCCTGCTCGGAGCCGTCTACGGCGGCGGCTTCTCCACGCAAGAAGCCGAGTACGAAGATCACGCCACCCGTCGCGACTACCTTTGGAATACCCTGGGCACCGCCGTATGGGGCATGGCGTTTCCGTTGCTCACCATCGTGTCCACACAGCTCGTGGGCGCCGAGGAGGCTGGCAAATTCTCCATCGCCTTTGTCACCGGCACGCTCATCATGATCGCGTGCAACTACGGCGTGCGCAATTTCCAGGTCTCGGATATCGACGAAAAGACGTCCTTTGCCTCTTACCAGCTCAACCGCTGGATCTGCGGAGCGCTCGCGCTGGCATGCGGCCTGGTATACAGCAGCGCCCGCGGCTACGATGCGCAGATGGCCACAATCGGCCTGGGCGTCTACCTGTATAAGGTGATCGACGGCATTGCCGACGTGTACGAGGGCCGCCTGCAGCAGGCCGACAAACTCTACCTGGCCGGCATGAGCCAAACGCTACGATCCGTCGGCGTCATCGCGGTCTTTAGCGTGGCACTGTTCCTCACGCGCAGCATGCCCATCGCCGCCATGGCCATGGGTGTTACCGCGATCGCCTCGCTCGTGCTGGTCACCGCGCCGCTCGCCCTGCTCGAAACCGAAAAATCGCGCCGCGTGAGCCTGCGCGAGGTCGGTCACCTGTTTATCCAGTGCGCCCCGCTTTTTAGCGCGCTGTTCCTGTTCAACCTTATCGAGAGCATGCCCAAGTTCGTGATGGAAGGCACGCTGGCCTACAAGTATCAGCTGTACTTTAATGCCCTGTTCTTTCCAGCGCAGGCCATTTTGTTGAGCATCGGATTTGTCTATAAACCGCAGCTTCTGCGTCTGTCGAGCATTTGGACGAATCCGCGCAAGCGTCGCCGCTTTGACTTGATTATTATTGCCGTTATGGCACTGATCGTGGTCATCACCAGCGTGTGCGCCGCATTTATGGCAGGTCCCGGTATTCCCCTCATGAGCTTCATGTACGGCCTCAATTTTGAGCGCTACCGCACGCTGGCACCGCTGATGGTTGTCGCCGGCGGCGTCACCGCGGCCATCGACTTTATCTACGCCATCATCACGGTGCTGCGCCATGCCGGCGACGTCACCAAAATCTACCTGATCTGCTTCGCCGTAAGCGTAGTGCTGCCGGTGATCCTGATCAACCTGCTGGGTCTGATGGGCGCCGTGGTGAGCTACCTAGCCATCATGGCCCTACTCCTGGTGCTGCTGATTATCGAATACGCCCACATCCGCCAACGTATCGAACGCGACCGCAATCCGTACGGTGCCTAACCGGTGCAATGGGGGGTCTCGTTGCGGACGATTTGCGACACGCAAAACTAAGTGAGTAGACTTTTGCCGAATCCCTGACCACACCGGCAAAACACAAGTCAGTGACCTGCGGTTTTGTTGAGGCAAATTTGCCGGCTGCTCGGCATTTCCAAAAAAGTCTACTCACTTAGCCAGCGGGCAGTCAAAAAAGCTCCGTCCCAAATTAGCTACCCTTTGCACCGATTATTCGCCCGGGTTGATGTTCGCATAGAACTCGGCCCCGTCATCCAGGCGCAGGATGCCGACGCGGCCGAACTCGGAGCCGGTGGCGGCGGCGCAGTCGATATCGATGCGATCGGGCACGCCGGCGGTATCCTCGCCACCCAGGCGCACAATCTGCCCGCGGCCCGACTCCTCATCAAGCCCCGCCAGGCCGCCAACCTCGCAATAGCGCCCAAGCGACACCGTGGGCGTGTGGCCGCTCACCACGACCGGACCCTCGCCCTCGGCAGAAAGCAGTCCCGTCGGCGCATCCCAATAGCCGTGACGAATCCACAGCAGGTCATCGGACGACTGCACCGCGAGCATCTGCTGCAGCAGCTCGCGATCGGCACCCACCGCTCCGACGCCATCGGCACAATCGACGCCATGCTCAAGTAAAAACGCGCGCGCCGCCTTCATCTCGATTCCAGCATGTACCAGCAGATACGGGCGCTCCTCGGTCTCGGCCACCGCGTAGAGCGGCAGCGCGGCCATCCATCGCACGAGCTCCTCGTATGCCTCAAATTCCATGTCGTTGAGCTGCTCGCGCGTCGTCCAGCCACCGTTGATATCCCAGGTCTCGGCATCGAGCGGATCCTGGCCAATGATGGCATCGAGCATGATCTGCTCGTGATTGCCCTTGAGAACGCGGGCGTTAGGCAGCGAGCGCACGAGCTTAATAACGCCGACCGGATCGGGCCCGCGATCGATCATGTCGCCCAGCACGTACAGCGTGTCGTCGGACGTCAACGAGATCTTAGACAGGGCCTCGTCAAGCGCATGCACGTGTCCGTGAGCATCAGATGTCACATAGATCGCCATGGAACGCCTTTCCCTACCTTGCGACCGAAGCCCGGAACCGCAACTAAAACTTCAAGTTGAACTTAAACGTTACCCATTGTACTCCGTTGCAATAAAGCTGGAAAGGGTTTCCGAGCAGAGGCAAAGACGGCAGCCGTCTATGACGATATCGCGCACGCCCGCAATCTAACCCCATAAACCCACCATCTTTGGGTACAAATAACCGCAGGCAACTGACCGTGCCACGCCAACCACCCAGGAGCGGACACCATCCATGAACCAGATCCTTCTCTTTATCGGCCTCGTCATTATTCTGTGTCTGACCATCAAACCCGTCGGCAAAAAGCTCCCCTTCCCCACCCTGCTCATCTTTATCGCACTCGGCATGCTGCTGGGCGTCAACGGTCCGGCGCACATCGACTTTAGCGACTATGCGCTCACCGAAACCGTCTGCAGCACGGCGCTGCTGTTCATCATGTTCTACGGCGGCTTTAACACCAATATCGACCGTGCCAAACCCGTTGCCGTGCCCGCGGTACTGCTGAGCACGCTCGGCGTCGTCATCACTGCCGGCATTACGGGTGCGTTTGCGCACTTCGTGCTGGGTTTTGACTGGATTGGTGGCCTGCTGTTGGGATCGGTCGTGGCATCCACCGACGCGGCCAGCGTCTTTAGCGTGCTGCGCGAGCACAGCCTGTCGCTGAGGGGCGGCACCGACTCGCTGCTCGAGGTCGAATCGGGCTCCAACGACCCCGTCGCCTACATGCTCACCGCCGTGCTCGCCACACTCGCGGCCGGCGGCGACATTAACATCCCCGTGCTGCTGGCCAAGCAGATCATCCTAGGCGTGGGGTTGGGTCTTGCCATCGGCTGGGCATCCAGCCGCCTGATAGAGCGCGCACGCGCAACGGCCGAGGGCGCGCAGACCATCTTCTTGTTCGCGGTGGCCATCGTGGCCTACGCGCTGCCGAGTTACCTGGGCGGCAATGGCTTTTTGGCCGTGTACCTGGCCGGTATTGTGCTGGGAGCCAGCGACATTACCGGCAAGGTCGAGATGGCGCACTTCTTCGATACCCTCACCGAAATGGCCGAGATGACCATCTTCTTCTTGCTGGGCCTGCTCGTGACGCCCGCACGCCTGCCGCAAATGCTGCTACCGGGTCTGGCGCTCATGGCGTTTATGCTCTTCGTGAGCCGCCCCATCGCCGTTGGCGTGCTGCTGGCGCCCTTTAAGACGAACCCTCGCCAGGTAGCGCTCATAAGCTGGGCGGGTCTGCGCGGCGCGGCTTCGGTCGTATTTAGCCTCTTTGCCGTGGTGACCGGTATTCCCGGCGGTCACGACCTATTTGACCTGGTGTTTGTGATTGCTGTGTCGAGCATTGTGGTGCAGGGCTCGCTGCTGCCGGCGGTGGCAAAGAAGCTCGACATGATCGACGCGGAAGGCGATGTGCGCCGCACCTTTAACGATTACCGCGACGAGAACGGCATGTCGTTTGTCAAGCTCAAGGTGGGCGCGGGCCATCCATTTGCCGGACGCTCGCTCGCGGACATTGGCAGCGCGACGGACATGCTCGTGGTCCTGGTGCTGCGCGACGGGGCGCATCCGGTACTGCCCAATGGCGACACCGTGATCCAGGAAGGCGATCTGCTGGTGATGGCCGCCCCAACGTTCGAAGAGCGTGCCGAGGTTACGCTGCGCGAGATCACCGTGACTCCCCACGGTCGCCTGGCTGGTCAGCGCCTGCGCGATGTGCCGCAAGGCAAGCATCCGTTTATTGTAGTGATGCTCAAGCGCGACGGCCAAACGATCATTCCCGATGGCAACACCCTAATATACGCCGGCGACGAAGCCGTCATCGCCACGCTGGCATCGTAGCCATCCCCACCCATAAGTTGCGGTGAAATAGGGATTGAATAGGCCTCTGAACAGCCATTTCAGTCCCTATTTCACCGCAACTTATTAAGGGGATGGGGTTGAAGCTCAATCGCGGCTACCAGTCCTCATCCGTGTCACAGCCGTCGCCCTCATCGTCGACGGCAAAGTCGCGGAGGTCGAGGCCTTCGCGTTCGGCTCGGGCTAGGAGCTCTTGGGGCGACTCGTCCTCGATATCCATCACGTCGAGCATGGCAGCGGGAAAGCCCACGCCAGCCGCGCTCCCCGCGTAGTCGAGCAAGCCCTCGCGCAGCTGGTCTACATCAACTTCAATCTTCACGGTGAATCCTCCTACCGGGCAATCGCGACCGGACAAACCGCACGTCCCAACTGATGTGCAATAAACTCCAGATACGGCCATAATAAAATAATGAACATCAGGGAGGTTACGGACAATGGACAAGCTCACTGCCATGACGGAACAAGTCAGAGATTTTTGTGATGCGCGCGATTGGCGCAAATATCACACTCCAAAGGAACTTGCCATCGGCATAGCGACAGAGTCCTCCGAACTCCTTCAGCTTTTCCGCTTTATGAGCGACGAGCACATTGCAGAAATGTTCGATAACCCTGATCAGCGCCAAGCCATCGAAGACGAAGTCGCTGACACGCTCCTCTTTCTCCTGCGTTTCGCCGATCTAAACGGAATCGACCTCCCAAAGGCGCTCTCGTCCAAACTCAAACGCAACGGCGAGCGCTATCCCGTCGACACCAGCTCCAGCGAATACAGAAAGGCGGACCACCATGAGTAACGAGTTCGCCCTTCGGCAATACACGCTTCCCCTGCCCCAGCCCTTCGAGACAAGCGAATCGCTGCAAGACTTTGGCACACCAAATCCAGGGTCGCACCACGACGAAAGCTGGCCTGTTCTCTACATCCTGACCAACAGCAAAAACAAAACGGCGTACATCGGTCAAACGACCAATTATCGACGCCGCATGAAGCAACACGCCGCAAACGTGGACAAAGACTTCGACCGGACCCTTCTGATTGACAATCCGACCTTCAATCAGTCAGCAACATTTGAGTTTGAGAATCGACTTATCGAGCTGTTCTGCGCTGACGAAAAATACCAGGTAACCAATGCCAACAATGGCTATGCCCAGTTCGATTATTTTGAGCGACCCCAGTATCGCCAGAAGTTCAGAGACCTCTGGTCGAAACTTCGCGAAGAGAACTATGCGATCCACCCCATCGAAGAGCTCGAGAACACTGACCTGTTCAAATTCTCGCCCTTCAAAACGCTCACGCCCGATCAATACGAAACGATTGAGGCGATTTACAGGCGGCTCGAGCAAGAGCATGAAGACATTAAACACGGCGGGCCCAAGAAAGAGCGCATAACCGTCGTGAACGGCGCGCCAGGAACAGGCAAAACAATCCTCGCCATCAGTCTCATGTTCAAAATCAAAAATGAGCCGAACCTTTCCGGCCTGCGGGTCGGCTTTGTCACCCCCATGGATTCCCTAAAGAAGACCCTCAGGAAACTCACGCATTTCCTTCCAGGGTTAAAGCCTGGCGATATCTTGAGCCCCAGTGACGTCACAAAAAATGATCGTTATGACATCCTACTTGTCGACGAAGCACATCGACTGGGTAATTATCTAAGTATGGGCTCCGGCATCAAGGCCTTCTATAACACCTGCGATCGCCTCGGCCTTCCGCACACGAGCAACCAGGTTGACTGGATATACAAATGCTGCGACAAGGCGTACCTGTTCTATGACCCCAAGCAGCAAGTCAGGGCATCCGGCCTCAATCGAGACGGTCTTGAGCGGCGACTTAACCAACTCGAAGAAGCGAAAATTGAAACCGAAGAATTCAACTTGAGCACCCAAATGCGAGTACGCGGCGGCGATGAGTATCTCGACTTTGTATATGATCTACTCGACAACAAGGCATACATGCATGCCGGCATGAAGTTCGAAGAACTCTTTTCATCGGAGCCTTACGATTCGCGGGCCGGGGATCCGAACAGTGATGCTCCCAGATACCAGTTTGGAATCATCGACCGATTTGAGGAATTCTGTTCCCTGCAGCAAGCCAAGGAAGAAGAAGTTGGTCTATCCCGCATGACGGCAGGTTTTGCGTGGAAGTGGGAAACGAAGAAACACAAAGACGCGTTTGACATCGTCATCGAGGGTATCCCCAAACGTTGGAACTCGAGTCAAAAGGATTGGGTCAACTCCCCCAACGCCGTCAATGAGGTCGGATGCATCCACACGGTACAGGGCTACGACCTCAACTACGGCTTCGTCATTCTGGGACCAGACATTTACTACGACGCCGAAAAAGGAGCTGTCTGCGTTAACAAAGCGAATTTCAAAGATGCCGTCGCAAAGAAACAGGCAAGCGACGACGACCTACGAAAGATCATCGTCAACGCCTACTATGTCCTCATGACGCGTGGCATGCTGGGAACGTTTCTTTATGTATGTGACCCGGCGCTCAAGGAGTATTTGTCACGGTATATCCCGGTGATTTAGCTGCTGCCCGCGCATGGCATGAATAGCAACGGAAGCAGCAGCGAAGCTCCTAGGAAACAATCTCGGATTCACAAAGGGCGGCGGGGCGCGCTGGCGCCCTATCCAACCAATACTGCCCCCAGAACATTTGCGAGCTTCTTGGCGGGGCGCCTATTCGCTTTTTCGCCCATCGCCACGAGCGCGTGGTTGCAGGCGTCCTCATTCATGTCGCAAACAATTCTAAGCTCATGCCGCACCCTTGAAGCAGCCGTATAAAACAAAGTCCCAGGCTCTGGCATGTAGCTCATGGACGGCTGTTCCCATAAGGCTTGATCAACATCAATCAAAATTACCGCAGCAGCCTCCATCCCCTTGAACTTCCTCACCGTATGGACGGGAATCTTCTGACCTTTCCACCTCTTTAAGCTCTGATCGCCAGTGAAACAGCCCGACAGCTTAGAATTTTCCAGTGTCTTGCATGTGATAATCACAATGTCATTAATACCGGCACTCTTGAGTAGAGTAATATGCTTATCCACATATGCCTCTTGCGCGGCGGCGTCACAATCAATCATAAGCAATGGAGGCTTGCCAAGCTTAGCCATAACCTGTGTTCTAAAACCGTGCGCTTCACCAAGAGCACTCAGGGAAGACTTCTCGATAGCCTCCGTATTCCGGCAGTTTACATAAAGCGTTAGCTTGCAATCGGCATCCATAAGGAAGCTGGGCATAGTTGAGCCTTGGACAAACTGCCTTTTGTCGTAAAAGAGATACATGGTGCTCTCCGGCTTTGAATCCACAATAGAACGTAGCGTTTCGAGCACCATCGCGTCCTCGATAGCCTTGAGGCCAAAATCTTGGCCTTCGTCTATTACGATGTGCTGATAGGGAAACGAGTCAGGGTGCTCCATGAGCTCTTCGGTCAGGCTGGCATAGTTTGGCTCGAGAGAATTGCAGACCTTGCAGGCGTAGCCCGGAATTGTATAGACGTCGATTTCCGGAACATCCTTGCACCTTCTAGCAATCTCTTCCTTCAAAAGCGAATTAAAGCACAAAAAGAGAACCCTGCCCGTACAGGCGGCCTGCCTAGCCCTCTCAATTGCAATGAGGGTTTTACCAGTTCCTGCCGCCCCATTAATTACCGCCGTCTTCTGATCCTTGATGAAATTCAACACGCGAGCCTGCGAGTCCAGCAGCCTTGCGAACACGAAATCGTTATATCGATAGTCTACCGAATTCGTCGGGACGATATCGAACTCCGGCAAGAGCACTTTATGCAAAACCTCTTGAGCCTCGGTCTTGGAGAGTCTCGTCTCCCTTCCCCCGACTTCCATACTCATGATGCGAACTATTTGAGCAGTTGGATCCCCAAGGTCTGTCTTGCACAGAGTAATATCGCGAGAAGCCTCAGGAGAGTAGTCAATAAAACCAAGCTCGTGGGCGCCCAAGGACGGAAGCCAAACCGCATGAGTAACCTTGCACCTATCGCACAGCTCCCTCAACCCTACATCTTCAAATCGATTAATGAGCTTCCATTTAATGCTATCCGCCTGCCGATAAGGCCCTCCATGCCTCCGCATCGATATGCCGCTACCGTATAGCCACTCGCCGTTTTCGCAGCGGATCTTTCCCGCCTTCGCCTCGATGACAAGGATACCGAGTCTGCGATTAAACACGACGAAATCGGCTTCCCTCTGCTCAATAGCGTTTCCATCCACAACATCCAACATCTTGTATGAATGGATAACCGTAAAATCATCGGGAAGCTTACTCAGTGCGTAATAAATCTCCCCCTCACGGCTCCGATCGTCGTATTCAGCTGGGCCAAGGCTCGGTATCATTCTTGCAGCCATGGCTATGCCTCTTTATCGATCTCTCTCATTACATCTTCAGCGGAGCACTCGCCGGCAACAAACAGACTCCAGCCTGACGCAAATCGCCAAGCGGAGCCGAAGGCATTGTCAAAATCGCCCGCCGCTTCCTCGTCAAGAAGAATGACCTTGGACTTGCGCCAAACAAGCGTGGCATAAGCGCTGTCGTCGCCAGCATCAGATAGCTCCACATCTATGCCCGGAGTCTCCCAGCGCAGATGCGAGTCGTAGCTCGTCATTTCACGAATCAACTCGATCCACTCCTCCGAAGAATCAGATCGGATTGACAGCTTCATCGCTTCGGCCAACGATAGCGCCTTGTTGTTTGCGCCATCATCAGAGGCATATAGCTCAAACCCAGCAACCGAGTCCGAGGCATCCAGCTCGCAATCGAGTTCTTTATCCTCATCGGAATTGCCGGCAGAACAAACGGAAGGCGATACAGCAAGAAGAGTCCCCAAAATTCGCTTTGCAGCGCCTCGAGAAAGGTTCGCCTGCACAGCTTGGTTGTAATAATTTGCAATACAACCGTAGCAGCAAGTTTCTTCACCGCATCCACAATGACCGTCTACGACCTTATAAGCCTCTTCAATTAGCTCCGCCACCTCTTTGCTGAGCTGGCGCACATGACCGGCTCCTCCAGGCACGTCATCATAGATGAGTATTGAAAAGCTGCCTGCATCATTTTTGTATGTAGTCCCTCCGAGTTCGGTCTCGGGAACCTCAAGGATTTTAGCCGCAGCGGTAAACAGCGCCCACATCACAGCTTCCCAGTCGCCATCGCAGCAAACCGTCGCCGCATCAAAATCAAATACGAGCTCGAGAACGTCGCTCACAAATGCCGTACCCAGTGCGCTGAACCTATTAATCTTTGGAGCAGTGCCGCTCTTCTCGCACCAGTAGGTATGTTGGATCTTCTCTCCACCAACAGCAGCGCGATTGCAGTAAGAGCAGACTTGGAAGCCCTTAGCAGGGCTATTGAGCACACAAAGTTGCCCGTTCTCGGCATATTTTACTTTCACCGCACCGCCAGGAAAACAAAACTCTCCGGTCGCAGTCTCGTTAGGCCAGTGCTGGCTAAAGTGCACCGATGCATACCCCTTTGGCCTCGGCCTTCTAAGCCCGATGCCTTTTTTGTTTTCCGTGCCGACAAAACCATAGGAAGGTATGAGCATATTCTTTTCGAGAGCAAACTCGGTATGGCAAACGGGACACTCGCCTTTATCACTGTAGTTTTCAATAGGCCATACAAATGTTTCGCAATTTGGACACTTTCCATACCTGCGCTTTCGCAACTCTTGTCCTTTCGGCTTTCTGAGTCCAACGGACTTCCAAAGCGTCTTGCCGGCAACGATTTCCGCCCCCGGTGCATATTCCCTAATGGCTTGACGCATACCCCTAGAAAGCTCGAGCCTGTTCTCACCTACAGAATTCTCGATATCAAGAAGATGGAGCTCTACGAGATCAGTCGGAAACCCGTACTTAGGCAATACTCCGTTCTCGGCAAGAATTGCGATAGTTCTCTCCTTCTTGAGCGCATCCCTGGACTTTAGAAGCTTGGATGCGAGAATGTCGTTGACGCCCATATTCAGCTCAATACCATCCTGAACACGCTCAAAATCAGCATGCTTAAGGCTATGTGCAAGGAGAAGCCTGCCACCGCCTCCATTCTCAGCCGAATCGATTGGCCCAACGAGCTTTGCTATCCACCCCCACTCGTTTACGCCAACTTCTTCCGCCACGGGCATGCCTTGCGGAACAACGCGGACGAGCTGTTCATAGACACTCTTTGGCCGCGATGCAAGGAAGCTGCGAAGATCTTCGAGGCCTTCCGGCTCCGATTTAGAAAGATCCATAAAGTCGTTGTATCCATGAGAGTAGTCTTTGCCCAAGCTCCGGCTCGCGTAGCGAAAGAACTCAGACATAGCGACAGCGAAAACATGCCGTATCGCAATGGCATCGTTATTCAGATAACACATTGGCACTCTCGTGTTGCCGCCAATTATCTTGGCTGGGTCCTCAAAGTACGCGACATCATGGGGCCGCAAGCGAGCAAACGTGATGGCATATCCAGGCTTGCCAGCGCGGCGTCCAACGCGACCGGCTCGTTGCGTATAATTCGCGGTACTAGGTGGAACGTTTCTCATAAAAATGGCCCTCAAATCGCCAACGTCCACACCCAGCTCAAACGTGGTCGTGCAACTCAAAACATTAACGTTGCCTTTGATAAATTCGCTCTGTATTTCTCTAGCCTTTTTGGATGACAGCTGTGCAGTATGTTCCTCGATGTCGAGGGGAAGCGCCTCATCTTGATATACGGTTTTATAGAAGCGGTCTTTGTCTCTTGCCTCTGCGAAGCTCATTTTCGCCATCGTGCCGTTGCATTTCGTTGTCATGCAAACGCCATGCGTGTCCAGATGAGTCTCACATCCACATGCATCGCAACGATAGACAATATCATCGTTGGAATGCGGATACATAGTCCAAATATCTCTGCCAAGCCTAAAGTGTTCACGCGAATCGATCAAATATCCTTCGCCCCTAAATAGCTTGCAACTTAGATACTCCCCCATAAACTGGAATAGACTTTGCAGAATCGGGCGAACGTCCTCACGGGTCAGCTCGATACCGTGGACCCTTTTGACGTACTTGCGAATAAAGGCACTGCGCTTATTTTCTGTACCACGTACCGCATCTCCCGCAAACTGAACAATATCCTTTGACGCAGAGCCGCCTCCCTCAAGCACGACAAGGTTACCGCGCTTCTCATGATTGTTTCTTAGCTCAGGGACCCCTTCAGGAACCTCGATAACGTTTTTCTCTCGGAGCAGTTCAAGACAGGTCCTTGCAAACAAAATGTAGTCTTCGAATGAAAGCCAGGCTGCCCCATCGGCATTAAGTCTATCCACCTGTCTTTCGACAAGTTTTTTCGCCCCAGGATGGGAAAACCCCTTGTTAAATTCAGTAGGCTCGATCCTTACAACGCCAAGGCCTTCAAGGCTGTTCCGCGAATCCTCAGCCGCAAGCTCATCGAGAATCCAGGCCGTCGCCTGGCCCCTCTTGTTGGAACCCAAGACCCCCGGATATCGCCTCTTTGCAACACTTGTTATCCAATCAATAACTGAGCTCGGCTTACAACCCTCACCGTCGCGAGACAGGGTTTCCACCGCTTCTCTTATCAGCTGACGACGTGTGATGTTCCCATAAGTTCTATCCATTGCGGGCGCGAAGAAAGCCGCGTCCTGGCGCTTATCCGAGAAGCAAATAATACTTCCTGCCCTGCGCTCCTCATCGAGGTCTGCGAACAAATCATCCTCGTCAGCTTCTTCCTCATCAAAAGGCGGAATATCCCTGACCAGGTCGTAACAGACGACACTGCCTGCAGCTTCAGGCGAAACGCGCATTGGCTGAATTGCCACAACGGACTGATATCCGCAATGACGACAACGCGCCTCTGCTTCATCTGATTGTTTTTTCTCGTTTTGGTTGAGCGCAATTGGGATGCGCGCAACAATCTCATGCTCGAAACGATGAACACCACCCTCGGCTTCATGATACAAAGACCCGCATATCGGGCACAGCCATTGGATCTTTTCATCGGGATCCCTCTCCGATTCGTCAGAGAGAAGACGGTAGTAGACTCTCGGAAGAAACTCGTCGTCGGAATCCGTTCCTTCATGTCGAGGACTTAGCCACGCAGTCTTCACCTCGGGATCAGAGCTCTCCTCACCAAGGATGTATGCCTGCCCACAATGGCGACAGACCGACACCTCATATACAGGAGTATCGTTTTCATCGTCATAATGCTCCGCAATCGTTTTGTGAGGAGTCAGCTTACGTGTATGCAGATTTAAATAGATGCCCTCAGGAGCACGCAAGAAAGAATGGTAGCGACTCGTAAGAATGGGAACATCCTTGGAGCGCTGTGCAGAGGAAAGCACCTCAACCATGGCAGTGAGGATTTCCACACCCCGCTTATCTCCCGTGAGCCCTTCGATCTCAAGCTCCTCAATGGTGTCAAGATCAGTGAGGTCGAAAAGACGCTCACAGCGTCTCACCAGTTTTGTCGCAGACGATTCACCCAGAAGGATCTTTCCTAGTCCCATTAGGGGGGACTCGCCGTCTAGTCTCGCTACAACCTCTTCAGGAGCTCCACCAGATGCGAGTGCGCTGCGAATGTCTTCTACGTTTGCGTTTTCGGGATAGGAAAGTTCCCTGCGAAGTTCCGCCCAAGTGTCTAGAGAAAGCGCGCCCCAAGGCTTTTCATCAAGAGCATCTTGGGGCTGATCTTTCTCGCTCGTGATGACATCGAGATCCGCGGGATCACCCGAGAAAGGCTCGCCAAAAAGATCCCGAGCAAATTTAGCCACCTTCGGCATATCTTCTTCTGAGCCGATTGTTGCGGAAGTTGCGTAACAATGAAGCTTGGGCAGCTCCCCCGTTTCCGATTCGATACGAGCCTTTACTCGACGCAGCAAATATGCGATTTCGGTGCCAAGCGCGCCTGAATAAACGTGCGCCTCATCGATGGCGATATGCCGCCAGTTTGCACCAAATGCTCCTTCGAACAGCGGCGCATCCTCCGGACGTAGAAGGAGATACTCAAGCATAGAGTAGTTTGTAAGCAAAATGTTGGGTGGGTTCTCACGTATTTTCTCGCGAGAGATGATTTCATTTGGCAGTCTAGTTTGATCCGGGTTTTCGTCTTTCCACTTACGGAGAGCCACGGACTCTTTCTCCTCAGTATCTCCGGTATAACGCCCGAAGGAGATATCGGTCCCCTTCAGCAACAGTCGCAATCGTTTAAGCTGATCGTTTGCGAGAGCATTCATCGGGTAAAGTATCATGGCACGGACGCCAGCGGAGGGCCCGCTCTTTTCGAATTCTGAGAGGATGTCATTCAGAATCGGAAGCAAAAAGCACTCAGTCTTACCCGAACCCGTGCCCGTAACGACTGCGTAATTACGCCTGGCAACGCTCTTTTCAATAGCCTTAACTTGATGCACATATAAGGGGCGATAGGGGTCAAAATTACGCTCTTCTCCGCCGCCTAAACTCATCATGCCCTTGCAGAGAAGCCCCTCGTCCACCAGGTCTGCCACAGTTTTATCCTTGCGGTACGGAGGCGCCGCCTCAAGAAACGGTCCCTTTGCAAGATATCCCGGCTCGCAGAGAATCGTCTCAAGCTGCTTCTGCAAATCCGCGTCATCAAAGTGAATAGTAGTGGCAATGTACTCGCGATAAGAGTCCTCCACTTTGCGCGCAGTCTCAATGGGGTTGAATTCTTTTGCATCCATCATTATCTGCTCCTGCTATTTAAGAATGATACTGGTCGCGTATTCTCGCCGAGGGTCTCCAAAGAAGTCGCTCGGTGACATTTCAACTGCAACCTCTCTCTTATTGCTCAGCTGCCTCACCACGCTTAATGGAAGAGTAACCTCCGCAGAGCCCTTTTCCGCAAAGGCCGTAGCAATCGGCTTTTCGTCTCTTTCCTTATACTTGGAACGCCTAAAGAACCTGAAATGAATGTCGCACAAGGGCTTGCCTTCAAACCGAAGAACATATCCAAGGGATTCTCCCGGCGATAGCTTCCAGCCGTTAATACCGAGCCCCTCGGCACAATCAAGCATTTGAACATCGGTCCAAGCTGGAATCAGTTCTCCAGTTGATACGTCATCGCCATAGCACAGGGACAGCCTCAGAGGAAGACGGCTGGATGCCCTATAGTCAGTCTGTTGAAAGAGGCTTGCATGTCTAAATAGATTAAATCCGTATTCGCCAGGCTGTTTGAGGTTCTTGAAGAATAGGGGTTTTGAACCGAGCATCACCAGCGCAGCCCTGTTGTACCTCCAACCATAGGAGATAATCTTAAAGTTTGCCGCACTGGGGCCGAGTTCCAACGCATCTGCCAAACAGATTGGACGCTCCTTGGATAGATTTGCAAGTCTTTCTGGTATGTCAACGCCTATTGCAGCAAGAGCAAGTTTGGCATCGGTTTCTTTGCCGCTCTCCCTCGAACGAATACGGAGATGCAAGAACTCATCCTTCAGGAGGGCCTTCGCTTCATACCGCTCCCAAGCATTGAGGGAATTAAGCCTGTCGCATTCGCCTTCCGCATCGGCTTCTTCATAAATACGCACAACATCAATGGGAAGACACGCCTGGAAGCCATATTCGGCTACAGCACGCCCGTGATCAATGCTGATGGACAGAGGCCTAAATTCTTGTATGGGCACCACTGCGAATCGGTAGCGGAAAACAACCTTACCACCGGCAGATTTCTGCCTCGCCTCCAGGACGCACTCTTCGATATGCCAACTGAATTGACTCGTTTTTGAGGGATTGAATTCTATTCTTGCAATACCTGAATTTTCAGTATCGTCCTCATATATGGCGCAACGAGGCATCGACACCAGCTCGCCATCGCAGCAGCACATGATGTCCAAGTCTTTTAGGGCGCTCGCGCCATCAAGCGCTTCAATGCTCACAGAGGGCAGGCCGTCGCTGGTATTGAGTTCGTTCGGAACGCACCCATACAAGTCAACGCCGTCGCTCGTTTCTCCGATAATGCGATGCTTATCAACCTTTGCGACATAACGTTCTTGCCAAACGGCAACTTCCTCGCCCGTAAGCTCGTCAACAACCGAACCTGCCGAACCGGGCTCAACATCGTAGATAAAAATCTGGTTATCGTTCCAATCGCCAGAAGCCTCATACTCCGAAACGGCTTTCATGCCTTGCCCGGGAACAATCTTGTATCCGTCTTTAACAATGTATGCGATACGACGCTTTTTCGTTAACCGCTCGTTCTTGCCACGCAAGCGGTAGAAGCCCTTAGCGTCCTTTATAAATTCAAAACAACCGGGCTTGTTCCTACTGAACGACTGGCTCAAAGAACTAAGCTCGATGTAGTCACCCGCTCGCTCATCTTTCTGCATGAGCTTCAATTCCACGTCGTAACGAGCCCGAGGGTTAACGGCAATACCGACGGCATTCAAAATGCATTTTCCGACACTCATATCGAATTCAGAGCTTGCCTTTAGCTCGCCGTCAACATAATAGTCAATCTTGTCACCAGCAAAATGCAGCGGGAACTGTTGGCGCGGCCAGCGCATGGTCACAACACCCTCAGATAAATCCAGCTGCAAACTGGCAATCGGAAGATAGATCAATCGGTGGGTGCCACTTCTCCGCTCTTGCGTCTCAGCAGCAGCCCTTCCTCCGGTCGCCAAGGGCGGCACACGCTCTTGGTTGTCACGAAGGGCCTGCATTGCGGCTTCAGGCAGACCGAAACTAGATAGCATCGTGTAGCGGCTTCCAGCCCTATTCGAGTCAACAATTTGCGCCGCCACGCGCATGGACGCCTCAAATAATGGAGCAATGGTTGAATCGGGCGCTTTCTCAAGAATGTTAAGGACTGCCTTTTCGGGAGCATACCGACTCTCAGGGTTCTTTAGCTCCCTAAGAACGGAGCGCCCGTCCATCTCTCCGCCAAAACCTAGACTGCCTTTAGAAACTTCTTTCGCAAGCGGAAGTAATTTCTCCCACAGGTTTGACCAAGAATCTTCCGATAAGCCTCCGTGGAGAAGAGCAGTGTAGTAGTAGTGATTAACTTCCTCATCGCGACCATACAAAGGCATTCCACGCTCTTCAACATGTTTTATAAAAATGTGCTTTACTATCCCCTGCACACTACCGTCACGAATGCCAAGACTGGCAAAAAAGTTGCCCCACAGGTTATGGCCATTGAATACCCTGCGCGCTTTGTCGGCAACATAGACCATAAAAGCGTTCGGCAAACACCTATCAATCAGCATCAGAACAATGCGAGGTTTTGTCGGGTAACGCTTTATGAGTTCTTCAAAAGCAGTGCTGAGCCCATCAAGGTCTACCGAGAATTCCTCAAACGCTTGATAAACCATGACGTTTTCAGACCTTGAGCCAAGGTCGTCAAAGGCACCCCGAGCTCTTTCTTCAAATTCCTCCAATTTTGCCGAAAACAGCCCATGGGAGCGCGTGAGCGGAAAATGGCTCAAGTCGTATTCATATTGCTCTATCGAAGACGCTGTCTCGATATTTGACTCGTGAGGAGGTCGGCTTTTCGGCGAGGCTTTCACGTTCGTCGGATTCTCGACCATCTTGGGCTGAAGCATGGATGCCGCGAAGGCTTCAGGAACTGCGCGGTATTTCTTTCGCATCTTAATGATTGAATCGGCATATCTGCCATCAAAACGAGCGTCTATCTCTTGATCGGTAAGAGACAAAAGATCGGGCAAGTAGCAGAAACCAGCATTCTGGATTAAACGCCTTAGCCCCACATCATCAAAACTAAGCTCCGAGATGGGCGCTTTCTTCAGCCTCTCCAAGTAGTTCGCTTCGCTCATCAGCATCCCCTATGCCGTAATTGCATTCGATGCCGCCATTTCTGACCTTTTATTGACACCGGTCTGACACGACGCGCTTTTAATCATACCGTGAGGGACTTGCGCAACTCGAAGAACAAAGATGTCCAATGGAACCGTTTCCGCAGACGGTCACTATCACCCGGCGAACAGTTCCCTAAAAGGTCGACCATGGTTCAAGCACGCTTGATTGCGCAACAAAACTACCGCCAAAATGATTCAATTGTGAACATAGATGCACGGATCAGCCGGCTGGGGGTCCAAGTTTTTCCTACCGCCCATCGCTTTGCCCCAATCCTGCAAGGCGCCCGCACGCTATCATCGATATAGATTGAATGGGCAAGCAATACAGGGGGCTCTGCATGCCAATTGAAAAAGTTCCATTCTTGCAAAACACTTCAGGCTCGGTAATTGACAACCGCCACGAAGCTTATATGGCTGCCCAGCAATCCATCGCCCGCGGCTACGATGACCTCGTAAACGACCGCGTGCGTCCCTGGAAACAAGCGAAGACCGAGGCGGATCGGATGCGAGCCATCAGGTAAGGTCGCCCCTCCCCCATGTAACCATCCTGTAAATCATAGCGGCACACTCGAGTTTTACCGTGATGCGGTCGCGCCAGGCGCTCCACTGTGCTAAAGTATCCCGAACGTTCAAACGACTACGAGGGGAACTAGAAGATGGCACGTGTGCACAACTTCTCAGCTGGCCCGGCCGCGCTACCTACAAGCGTGCTCGCCGAGATCGCCGACGAGATGATGGACTACCGCGGTTGCGGCATGTCCGTGCTCGAGATGAGCCATCGATCTAGCATGTACCAGCAGATCATCGACGACGCCGAGGCAACTCTGCGCCGCCTGCTGAGCATCCCCGACAACTACCGTGTCCTGTTTTTGCAGGGCGGTGCCACGCTGCAGTTTGCGGGCATCCCCATGAACCTCATGCGCCGCGGCCGCGCCGGCTTTGTCGTGACTGGCAACTTTGCCAACAAGGCGCACCAAGAGGCCGCCAAGTATGGTGAGGCCGTGCTGCTCGCGAGCTCCGAGGACACCAATTTTGACCGCATCCCCGACATGGCCGACATCAACGCGCGCATTGCCGCCGAGGCCGCGGGCGACGGGCTCGACTACGTCTACATCTGCCAGAACAACACCATCTTTGGCACCATGTTCCACGAGCTGCCCGATTGCGGCAATGTGCCGCTGGTCGCCGATGTCTCGAGCTGCTTTCTGTCGCAGCCGCTCGACGTCGAGCGCTACGGACTCATCTACGCCGGCGCGCAGAAAAACGCCGGCGCCGCGGGCGTGACCGTGGTCATCGTGCGCGACGACCTCATCGCCAAAGGCCCTGCCTTTGCGCAGACGCCGCAGTACATGGACCTTAAGACCCAGGCCGCCAAGGGTTCCATGCTCAACACGCCCAACACCTTTGGCATCTACGTATGCGGCAAGGTGTTCCGTTGGGTGGAGCAAACCGGCGGACTTGCCGCCATGGCCGAGCGCAACTGGGCTAAGGCCAATCTGCTCTATGACCTGCTCGAGCACAGCGAGCTGTTCCATGGCGCCACGCAGGCCGACAGCCGCTCCATCGCCAACGTCACCTTCCGCACCGGCGACGCCGAGCTCGACGCGGCCTTTGTCGCAGGCGCGGCCAAGCACCAGATTCAAAACGTCAAGGGCCATCGCCTGGTGGGCGGCATGCGCGCCAGCGTCTACAACGCCGTAACCATGGAAGACGTGCAGGCACTTGCCTCGTACATGAAGGACTTCGAAGCGCAGCATAGTTTGAGTCCGCGATCTAACTAGCCCGCAACGCGCGGGCCGACCAGCCATCTCAAACCACCCTGTTTAGATCAAAACCTGCTAAGGAGTTTTTCCATGCGTAAGATTAAGACCATCGACGACATCACCAAAGACGGCAAAGTCGAGTTTGGCGAGGGCTACGAGTTTGTGGGCACCGCCGAGGAGGCCGACGCCATCCTGATGCGCTCCACCGACCTGCACGGCTACGAGCTGCCCGAGGGCATCCGCGCCATCGCCCGCTGCGGCGCCGGCGTCAACAACATCCCCGTCGAGGAGTACGCCAAGAAGGGCGTCGTCGTCTTTAACTCCCCCGGTGCCAACAGCAACGCCGTCAAGGAGCTCGTCCTGGGCATGCTGGTGCTTTCGAGCCGCGGCGTCGTGCAGTCGATGAACTGGGTGCGCAACAACGCCGACGACCCCGAGATTCAGGTCGATGCCGAAAAGGCCAAGAAGGCCTTTGTGGGCCGCGAGCTCAAGGGCAAGCGCATCGGCGTCATCGGCCTGGGCAACGTGGGCTCCAAGGTCGCCAACGCCTGCGTCGATTTGGGCATGGACGCCTACGGCTACGATCCGTTCATTTCCGTTGAGCACGCGTGGGTGCTGAGCCGCGAGGTGCAGCGCGTGGGCACACTCGAGGATCTGTGCCGCGGCTGCGACTACCTCACCGTGCACGTGCCCAGCAAGGCAGACACCATCGGCATGATCAGCACCGAGCAGATTAACCTGCTGGCACCCAACGCCGTCCTCATCAACTACGCGCGCGAAACCATCATTGACGAGGACGCCGTCGACGCTGCCCTGCGCGAGGGCAAGCTGAGCTGGTTTAGCTGCGACTTTGCCACGCCCAAGACCGTCAAGATGCCCAACACGTTTGTCACCACGCACTCGGGCGCCGGCACTGGCGAGGCCGAGGCCAACTGCGCCGATATGGCCATTAGCGAGCTCAAGGATTACCTGGAGAACGGCAACATCGCGCACAGCGTCAACTACCCCGCCTGCAGCATGGGCAAGGCGCGCGCCGCAAGCCGCATCGCCTGCCTGCACGCCAACGTGCCCAACATGATTGGCCAGATCACGGCAATCCTTGCTAAGGACAACGCCAACGTGCAGCGCATGACCAACGAGTCCGCCGGCGAGAACGCCTACACCATGTTCGACACCGACGAGCACCTGGACAGCAGCACCATCGAGGCGCTCAAGCAGATTCCGTCGATGTATCGCGTGCGCGTGATTAAGTAGCGCCGGCGCCAAACCTGCCAGACAGACCACGAAGCCCATTCGCCCCCCGTTTTCACGAAACGGGGGGCGATTTTGTTGCTCCGGATGACTTTAAAATGATACCCAGAACAAGTTTTTTCAGATAATCGATAGTGAGGCTCCAGTCGCTAAGCACACCCGCTTTGATAAACAGCTTTATCAGGGACTTTAGTAGGTAAAAATCGGTCTCTATGTGCCGAATGTAAGTTGACTGTCCATTTTCCGAAACAACTTATTCTAGGTAGCATTTTTAAGGCCCGTCCAAGGCAAAATATAAGTATTTTGCGACCAAAACTCTAGTCCGCGCGACCATTTTCCGCCCGCGCGGCTACATTCCCGCCCAATCGATAAAAATCTCCTCACGAAGCCGCCGTTCGAGCTCCTGCTGCCGCGGCGTCTTGTCTTTCAGCGGCACATCGAGATAGGACATGATGAGCTCCATCACCACGCGGAAGGCATCGGAATCGGCCAGCTGACCATAGGTCATCAGAACGACGGGATATCCCATGGCTTGCAAAGCCGTCGTTCGATCGGAGTCCGAGATCTTGGATTCTATGGATCCGTGTATGGCTTTACCTTGGCATTCAACCAGGCACTCTCGGCTGCCGTCCTTATTTGCCAGCAGAATATCGGCATAGCGCCTATCAAGCCCCGAAATCAGGCGGGCACTGCGCGTCAAGCGAATCTCGACGTTATTGGTAAGGCGCAGCCCTTCGCCGCCGCGCAACCTCGTAAGGCCAAACAGCATCGAAGCCTGGACCTCGAGCGGCGATGCCGCCACCCCCGTAATGCATTTCGCGGCACGCGTGAACGATTTAGCGCCGCGGAGCCCCGGGATCTTATCGACGTACTCGGTAAGCTCAGAGAGCTCGATCAAGGGAGGTCGTTTCCACAAGTCCGTTGGATTCCCCGAGACATCCTTTACGTTTTCCCAGCCCGACCGTGCGTCACCCCACCGGTCCCCGTATGCCTGCTCAAGTGCCGACTTTACCTGAGGTGCAATCTTGCACACGGCAAAGGTGCCGCACATCTCATACATGCACATGATTAGACGCTCGTTTGAGACCGAGGAAGCCAGGGTCAGCAGGGTAAAGAGTGGGGACGCAACATCGAGGCCAAACTCCGTCTGCCGCACGGAATCAAACGGCCTCTCCCCGTTCCAAACATGCCTGACAATGCGATCGCCCTTACGTCCGCAGCTGCCCTGCGCCAACACGTGTAACGGGGTGCCCAGGAAATGCGTGACGAGCGGATGCTCACATAGGTGCTCCCTGCGCGGATCGTCCGCAGAATCGGGCAGGTCCGGCATTATTGCCAAGACCTGTGGAGGTATCCGGTGATACCGAAAGGCAGATATGTCGCACAGCATGTCGTCCATGAAGGGTACGTACCCGCTGCGTCGCTTGTGAACCCGCTCGGACGGCAAACGCGCTGGCTCGGCCTGCGAACGGTAAATACTGCCACGCCCACGTCGCGGATCTCTCAGGAGGCTTACAATCGGTTTGGAAAGCAAACTGATTGTGAGGTTGCATATGGTTGATGAGGACTTTGCCTGGCGGCTTACGCAAGGACTCGTGCGGATCGACAGCTCAGACCCGGGCGCGTATGAGGATGAAATTGAGCGCTTCATTAAGAGGCTCATTGAGCAGCAGCTGGCACAACTTGATAGTTCTGCGCTCGATGCCGTGCAGATTGAGGAGCTCGAAGTGCTGCCCGGGCGCCGCAACCTTAAAGTCACCGTGCCGGGCCAAAGCGACGAGCCGCGGCTGGTCTATATCTGCCACATGGATACCGTCACCTTGGGCGATGGCTGGGACGCAGACATCGCACCGCTTGGGGCGGTTGTGCGCGACGATAAACTCTATGGCCGCGGTGCCTGCGATATGAAGGGTGGCCTGGCCTGCGCCATTGCCGCACTGGTCCATACGCTCGAGCGCGTGGCGGCGGATGGCGCGCTGCCACGCCGCGGCTTTTCGCTCATCTGCTCGGTCGACGAGGAAGACTTTATGCGCGGCTCCGAGGCGGCCATCAATGCCGGCTGGGTCGGCTCGCGCGAATGGGTGCTGGACACCGAGCCCACCGACGGGCAGATCCAGGTGGCGCACAAGGGGCGTACGTGGTTCGAGATTGAAATGGCTGGCGTGACGGCGCATGCAAGCCAGCCTTGGAAGGGCGCCGACGCCGTCGCCGCCATAGCCGAGGTCGCGTGCTCGCTTCGTCGCACGTTTGCGACGCTACCTTTACATGAGGAGCTGGGGCCATCGACCATCACGTTTGGACAGATCGAGGGTGGCTACCGTCCCTATGTCGTGCCCGACCACGCTAAGGTCTGGGTCGATATGCGCCTGACCCCGCCGACTGATACGGCCGCCGCGACGCGCATGGTAGAGCAGGCCATCGCCGTCGCCGAAGCCGCCGTTCCCGGTTGCCATGGCAGCTACACCGTGACGGGCGACCGCCCCGCCATCGAGCGCGACCCGAACTCTCCCCTTCTAGCAGCGCTCAAGCGTGCCGCCGATGACGTGACGGACGCGGACACGACCGTCGGCTTCTTTACCGGCTACACCGACACCGCCGTCATTGCCGGCAAGACAGGCAACCGCAATTGTATGAGCTACGGCCCCGGCTCGTTGGCGCTCGCACACAAGCCCGACGAGTATGTGCCCCATGCCGATATCGTTCGCTGCCAAAACGTGCTCATCGTGCTTGCCGATAACACGCTCTGGGACGCAAGCGGCCAAGTTGGGGCATAATAAGCCGCGAATAAACCGACTCGCGCGTTAGGACCGCCCATGAAAGCACTTCCGTTTCCCTGCATCCGCCCGGCTCAGGACCGTGTGCTCGAGGCGCTGCCTGCGATGGGCGGTATCCTGAGCGGCAACGACGCCCTGCGCGGCGCCATTGCTGACGGCCTAATGCTCAAGGACCCGGGTGCGGCGTATTACGTGTACGAATGCTCGGGCGAGCCGGGACGTGCGACGGGCGTCGTGGCGATTTGCCCGGTTAACGTGCTGACGGGCGGCGACGAGACTGCCGCCGAGAGCATCGACGCACTCGCCACCGCGCGCGCGATCGCCGAGCTCAAGGTGCAGCCGCGCCCCGTGTCGCTCGCCTACGAGGCGTCGCCCGTCATGGATATCATTTTGAGCGCTGCCAAAGAGGGCGCATCGCTCTACGCCGTCACCGATCCCGCGGGCGTCACACATCGCGTGTGGGAGGTCAAGCGCGAGGACGCCGTTGCCGCCATCCGTGCCATGCTCGATCAGGCGCCCGACCCGGTGTTCGCCGGTGACTCCGCCTATGTCGCCGCACTGGCTGGGGCATCGCAGATTCTGGCCGACGAGGCCCGCGCTGCCGGCGCCTACTCTGGCAAAGAGCCGTTCAACTTTGCTGTAGCCGTGCTGTTCCCCGCCGCGCAGGTCAGCGGCAGCGCGCCGCAGGTTCCGACGGGTCTGCTCACTCACCAGGTCTCACGGTTCTAGCGAACTCAAACGCTAAGCTGGAAAACCCAGCATCCAAACAAACAAGGGGCGGGGGGGGGATTCCATTGCAGAG
>NZ_QSFR01000013.1:51872-57949 GCF_003467925.1 Collinsella sp. AM43-1
CGGGGATGCAATGCCCGTGCATGCATCCCCGCCCCTTTCGCATCAAACAATTTCGCCGGCAAACCGCGCCGCAACGCCAGCGCTACCCGCGCTGCGGGCCTACTGCCGCTACAAGCGGTTCAAGCCCCAGCTCGCACGCGTAATCCTCCTGCGTAAAGACTTCGACCAACTCAAACGTGTCGGATTCGTCGCCAAACGCAAAGTGCAGCACCGAGCAGTTGCCCGGCACGCGATCGCGCTCGTCGGCCGCCGCACCCTTCACGTGATCCATAAACTCCTTGATAGCCGAGCCATGGCTTACCGCGAGCACACACGTATGGTCCGGACGCTGCATGAGTTCGGTCAGCGTCGTCACCATGCGCTCGCGCACCTGGATCTGGCCCTCGCCGCCAAATTGACGATAGAAATCGCGCCACGGGCGCTCGGGCATAAGCATCACGCGCTCGGCCTCAAAGTCGCCAAAGAACCACTCACGCAGGCCGTCCAGGCGCTCGTACGCCAAGCCCGGCCACAAGTTGGCGATAGTCTGCTCGGTGCGATGAAGCGTGGAGGTGTAGGCATGATCGGGCTCAATGCCGCGCGCACGTAAAAACATGCCGGCGCGCGCCGCCTGGTCGCAACCCAACTGCGTAAGCGGCGAGTCACTCCACCCCTGAATGATACGCTTAAGGTTGAATATCGTCTGTCCATGACGGACCAGATACAGATCTTTATTCATAGGGGTCCTTTCGTTCGTTACCAACCCAAGAGCGAAAACGCCCCGTCGCAATAGCCAAAATGAAGCACGGCACCGTTGTCGGGTAGCTCTCCCCCGCCAGTCACATACTCAAGAAACTCCTGGCAGGCTGAGCCGTGGGAAACCGCCAGCACGCAGTTGTGCTGCGGCCGGGCCATAATACGGGACAGCGCCGCGACCATGCGCGACTGAAGCTGCACTTCCGACTCGCCGCCAAAGGCCACCGGATAATCGCCCCAGGGCTGCGGCGGCATCTCGCGATTTGATGTGCCCTCCAGCGAGCCAAAATGCCACTCACGCAGGTCATCGACCAGCTCAATGGAACGGCCCTCGCCAACGATAAGCTCGGCCGTATGCCGCGCCCGGCCCAACGGCGAGGAATACACATGATCAAAGGCCACGCCACGCGCCGCAAACGCCGTACGCGCCGTCAGCGCCTGCTCGCGCCCGCGCGCCGTAAGCGGCGAATCGTGCCAGCCCTGCAAAATGCTCTGCACATTGAGCTCAGTCTGCCCATGCCGCACCAAATACAGATCTGCCACACGCTCTCCCCTCGTACCACCACAAAGGGGACAGGCACCTTTGTGGTGGTTTACCGTCTGATCACGCCGCGGTGACGCTCAGCTACACCAGCACGTCGGCGAGCGGGCGCTTGGGTACGTGGTGCACCTGCGCATCGTCACGCCAGTAATTAATTGAGCCGTCGGGGTTGGAATCGATCGCATCGATCATCTGCGTCTCGGCCGGCACGCCAAAAGCCATGATCAGCTTGAGCTCATACTTGTCGTTATCGAGCCCCATAGCATCGATCGCGTGGGGCGTAAAGGCCTTGAACATGCAGGCTGCCACCTCGGGCGTGGCGCTGCGAGCGGCGAGCATCATCGTCTGCGCGGCAATGCCCGTGTCGACCTCGGTGATGGGCGCGGCGGGCTTACCCGGAACAGCGCGCTCGGCAAGAATCGCGATGTAGCCGGTCGGACGCTCGCCCTCGGCAGGACCCGACCAATCCTTAAGCGCGCCGGCCCATGCAAGCTCATCAAATACACGCGCGCAATCCTCGGCACCGCTCACCACATGAAAACGCAGACGCTGAGCATTGGCGCCGCAGGGAGCCAGGTGCGCCAGTTCCGCCAGCTCGAGCAAAAACTCGCGCGGCACGCGCATGGACTCGTCAAAACGGCGGCACGTACGGGCGCGGCGGACCAGCGCGTCAAACGTGTCCAGGCCAAGCTTTTCGCAACCCTGCTTTGCCATCGACTCGGCGCTTACCGGCGCCGCGGGAACAGCTTCGTTCATAAGACCCCCAATAAAAGCCAATTGTTCTTAAGAAAATCTAACCTAAAACGTAGGCAATTACACACAGCGGCGCAATGTTCCACACCTGTTGAATATTCCGCATCCAAACGGGAACAAAGGTAACAATTCGGGAAGATGAGGCTCCCATTCGCCCTTCCCGCCCCACGCGACGGCGCCCTTGGGCGATACTGGTTGCAAGAGCTACGGCTTACGCCGCACGGAAAGGAGACATCATGGGCATCTTTAAGAACGATGACAAGCAATCGAGCGCGTTTGGATTTGACGAGAAAAGCATGGCAGGCAAGGCCGTCAAGGCCGTGCGCTGGATTTACGCCATCACGGGCGTCTTGGCGCTCGTCGCCGGCATCGCACTGCTGTTTGCGCCCGCCAAATCCCTCGTCTTCCTGACGACCGTCTTGGGCATCTACTTTGTGATCACGGCCGCGATCAGGCTGTTTACCGCTGTTTTCGAGCCGCTGCTGCCCACCGGCTGGCGCGTTACGAGCATCATCTCCAACCTGCTCATCATTCTGGGCGGCGTCATAATCCTGCGCAACCAGGCCTTCTCGACCGCGACGCTCACCACGCTCGTGGTGGTCGTCGCCGGCTTTGGCTGGATCGTCGAGGGCGTCATGTCGATTCTGGAATCCGAGCTTTCCGCCAACCGCGCCCTCGCCATCCTGAGCGGCGCGCTCTCCATCATCGCGGGCATGTTCGTGTTTATCTATCCGCTGTGGTCGGCCAAGATGCTCGTCATCTTTAGCGGTGCCGCGCTGCTGGTGTTTGGCGTGACGCTCATTGTTCGCGCCATTCAGTTTGGCAAACTGGTGCGCTAGATGCCACGAACGCTCTTTATTGATGCAGACGCCTGCCCGGTCACGCGCGAGTCGATTGACTGCGCGCGGCGGGCGGGCGTCGCCGTTGTTATCGCCGGCAACAGCACGCAAAACCTGGAACGGCACATTCGCCGCGACGACCCGCGCGATGCCGAGCACGCGCGACGCGGCTTTTGGGTCACGACGCTCGACGTGAGCGTGGGCGCCGACAGCGCCGACTTTGCCATTGTCGAACGCCTGCAGGCGGGCGACGTGGTCGTGACGCAGGACATTGGCTTGGCGAGCATGGTGCTCGGGCGCGATGCCGCCGCTATCGGTGTGCGCGGGCGCGTCTACGACAAAGCAACCATCGACATGCAGCTGTTTATTCGCCACGAGGAAAAGAAGGTACGCCGCGCCGGCGGACGCACTCGCGGTCCGGCAGCATTTACCAGCGAAGACCGCGCCCGCTTTAAACGCAACCTCACCGAGCTGCTGCGCTAACCAAGGTAGATTTTTGGGCTTAGAGACCAAAGGCGGAGAGAACGAGTCCCCAGCCGGCGCCGATGACGTACATCATGACCAGAAACAGGGCGTTTTCGCGAGCGCTGCGGTTGGTGCGGAACAGCACCAGGTAGCCCACGCCAGCGGAAATGAGCGTGCCGGCGAGCATCGGGGCCAGCTGCAGCGCGCCTTCCAGGTACAGCTGCGTAATGACTACGCTCGCTGAGCAGTTGGGGATCAGGCCGACAAGCGCCGAGCCCAGGACGGCGAGCGTCTCATTGCCGCGCAGGAACTGCTCGATTGCGGACTCGCCAAAGGCCTCGAGGACGGCGACCAGAATCAACGTCACCAGGAAAATAAATGCCGATACCTGCACGGTATGCGAGATGGCGCTGCGGATAATCGACAGGACAGGAGCGCCTTCGTGGGAGTGGGAGTGACCGTGGTCATGATGGTGTTCATGCTCGCCCTCATGTTCGTGATCGTGGCCATGTCCGTGTTCGTGCTCGTCCTCGTCTTCATCACAACCGCAATGGTCACGCTCGCACAACTCGTGGATATGGTCGGCGCTCACGCCCGCCTCGGCAACCTCGTCGATGATGTCACCGCCAGTGTGGTCGTCGTGCGCACAGTTCACATGAGCCGGATTGGCAGCAGTCCCCAACACGGTACGGCGAATCGCCGCATGCGCGCGGGCATTACGACGAAGGCCGCGGATAGCCGCATCCACGATAAAGCCCGTGACCAGAGCGATCAGCGCCTTCGAGGCGAGCAGCATCGCCATGGTCTGCACGGGAACTTGCTCGGCGAGCAACAGCGGCAGCATCTCGTCTGAGGTCGAGAGGAACACCGCAACCAGCGTGCCCAGCGTCACGACGCGACCGGCGTACAGCGTGGCCGCCATGGCCGAAAAGCCGCACTGCGGCACCATGCCCAGCAACGAGCCAACCACGGGGCCGGCGGCGCCCGCGCGCTTGATAGCGCCGTTGACGCGGTCGCCCGCCACATGCTCCAGCGTCTCGAGGGCAAGATACGTCACCAACAAAAACGGCACCAGGGACAGCGTGTCCTTGCCGGCGTCGAGCAGAATATCAATCAGTAAATCCATGACGGATGGAACCTTTCGTGTCTTTCGGCAACATTGTAAAAGTCCTAGCGGTCAACTAGGGTATTGTAGTTGTCCCGGGCGTTGTGCCAATAGTTGCCCATGGTAAACTATCATCTCGCCACAACTCAGTAACCCCGAGCCGCGCGACGCGGCCCGTCCAAGGAGCAGCCTATGAACGTTTCGCAAGCACTCGAATACGAGCGCCAGCCGTTTATCCCCATGTTTATCTATGGCGATCACGGCGCCATGGAGTCCGAGCGCCAGAAGGGCGAGGAGGCCCTCAAGGCGCTCGAAACCGAGTACTTTACCGCCGAGGGCGACCCCGGTTTCGACTTTGCCACCGTGCGCGACCTGGCCGACCGCAACCGCGACCTGTGCGACCAGATCGGCGAGGCGCGCCTGCGCAACGTGACGCCCGCGACGCTTTCGCGCGGCCTGTCCGATGCCGACACCTGCGCCGCCATCGGCAAGATGCAAAAGCGCACCGCCGCGTCGGTCATGCGCGAGATCCGCGGCGACCGCGACGCGCTCGGCGTGGCCTACGCCCGTAAGCCCATCCAGGGCACCGTGCTCGGTATCGACATCGAGACCACCGGCCGTGCACCCGAACGCGGTTATATCATCAACGTCGGCTGGGAGATCATGGAACTCACCAGCGACGCCGTCCCGCACGATGCCGAGGCGCACTACTGTGGCCTGCCCGACATCTACCGCGGCGAGGATGTGCCGCTATCGAACATCCATCACATTACTTGGGACGACATCGACGGCAAAAAGCCGTTCCGCGAGAACAAGGAACTGCAGAAGCAGCTGCTCAAGCTTATGAAGAAGTATCCCTATATGGCGCATAACGCCGCGTTCGAGGACAGCTGGTTCAAAATTCACCTGGACGGTTACGCCGAGGCGCGCCGTGCCGGCAAGATTATCGTCATCGATTCGCGCCAGATCTGCCGCAGCCTGGATGCCGACGTCCGCTCGCTCCCCCGCGAGTCCGCCCCCGCCGCGCTCGAGAACTGGGCGCGCCGCCGCGGAACCCTCGCCGCCGACGCCAACGAGCAGCATCTGGGTCTGGACGACACCGACCTCATGCTCCGCACGGTACAGGCCGAGTTCAACCTCAAGAACCTGTTTGCGAAATAACCGATCCATCTGCGGGAGCGCCTGCCAGGCACAGCGCAATCCTCTGGGCGCACCGGCACGCAGTAAACTAGGGCGCAGCCTTATGGCTGCACCCTAGTTTTCATCAAAACAAGCAAATACGCGTGCTTCACACAGTCGACAGGTTGACCCACCTACATTTTTCGAGTTGTTCGGCCAGCTGAACCACTAGTCAAGGCCCCTTGAACCGCAATCGAGCGCTGTAGTCGCCTTTATTTCGCAACCAAGCCCCATAAATCTACCTGAATCAATTCGAATAGGACATTGTAAACACACCATTCGTATAGGATAAGGCCGAATAACTCAAATTATGTTGGTGAGGCTTCTGGGCGTTCGGTAAAAACGCCCAGAAGCTACGAACCCGCAAATAAAGTTCACCAAAAAAGGCGCAGCTGGCAGAAACCTCCCCAGCCGAAGCTGCCCCATTACAGTCTGAAATAGGCCATCGATAAATTTCGAT
>NZ_QSFR01000014.1:0-35414 GCF_003467925.1 Collinsella sp. AM43-1
CGATTGCAAGCGGTCGGCGGGGCCATTGTGGCCCTTGACAGCGGATTGGGTCATATGAGCGAGCGGGCACCAGAGCGAGCAAGGTGCCTTGAAACGAGGCGGCATTGACCTTCTGGTCATGCCGCCGCAGTTGAAAGGCAGATTGCCGCTCTGGCGGGTTTGCAGCGTCAACTGGTTACGCGGGTTGGTAAACCCGCGTAACTACCTACTCCCGAGCTCCGTACTGCTCGTAGTAGGCGTCGATGGCGGCCTTGAGCTCGTCATCGATGACGACCTTACCGTCGATCTCGTGGTTGTAGAGGGTCTCGACGACCTCGGCCATGGAAACGATGCTCGCGACGGGGAAACCGTACTTGGCCTCGATCTCCTTCTGCGCGGTGGTCACGCCACCCTTGCCGACCTCCATGCGGTTGAGGGACACGATGAGGCCCTTGATCTCGACATCGGCAGCAGCCTTAACCTTGGGATAGGTCTCGTCGATGGACTTACCGCTGGTGGTGACGTCCTCGACCATGACCACGCGGTCGCCGTCCTGGGGCTCATAGCCCAGCAGGTTGCCCTTATCGGCGCCGTGGTCCTTGGCCTCCTTGCGGTCGCAGCAGTACTTGACCTCCTTGCCGTACAGCTCGTGGTAGGCAATTGCGGTCACGACGGCCAGCGGAATACCCTTGTAGGCCGGTCCAAACAGCACATCGAAGTCGTCGCCAAAGTTATCGTGGATGGCCTGGGCGTAATACTCGCCCAGCTTCTTGAGCTGATAGCCCGTCACGTAAGCGCCAGCGTTCATAAAGAACGGGGACTGACGGCCACTCTTGAGCGTAAAGCTACCGAACTTAAGAACGTCGGACTCGACCATGAACTTGATGAACTCTTGCTTGTAAGCCTCCATGCGGGCTCCTCTCGTAATCGCGTACGTGCCTTCCAGTTTAGCGCAGGCAGGGCGCGTTGCGGGCGCGCTTTGGGGCCTCGGCATTCTGTAAAGGCTTTGTCAGGGGCAATGGTTTTCCAAACAAAGGGGTTGACACGACAAACCCCCTCATCAAGAATACGGGCGGATTAAAACGGGTACGAGATACCCAAAGCGCGCTGCGCCCGTCCATAAGGAGGTGTGCCATGGAAGGCAGTCATAGTCGAAAAACCTGCATGTCGCCCTCGGCACGCCGCGAGGATTCCGTATTCGCATAAGCGTCACGAACCGATCGTCAAAACCGCCACAAAGGTGCCTGTCCCCTTTGTGGCGGTTCGCGAGCTTGACGTGAGCGACATCTAGGTTTTTTGAAGCAAATACGACACGTACGCTAACTCCCTTCAACAAGGAGGACCCTATGCTGATGCTCAAAACCGCTACGGTACTCGAAGCTATCTCCAAGCGCCGCCGCACGGCGCGCCCTGCCGCCCACGCCGGCCTGCCCAAGAACACCATATTCGCCGCCACCCATTGTGCTGAGGACACTCTCGTACTGCTTAACGCCACGGCAAACGGACTCACTGCCGAGCACGCCGCCGAGCGCCTGGACGCCGCCGGCCCCAACACCATCGAGGCGCCGACCAAGACGCTCGCCCGCCGCATCGCCGACGCGTTCATCGATCCCTTCGCCGGCATCCTCGCCGCGCTCGCGCTGGTCTCGCTCTACATCGACGTGCTCGCCGTACCCGAGCCCCAGCGCGATCCCTCCACGGTCATCGTCATCGGCATCATGCTGCTGGTATCGGGCAGCATGAAGTTTATCCAGGAGGCTCGCAGCGGCAATGCGGCCGAGGCCCTCAAGGACCTGGTCTCCAACACCTGCTGTGCCCTGCGCGACGGCGAGCGTATCGAGATCCCCTTTGACGATCTCGTCCCCGGCGATGTAATCCGTCTCTCTGCCGGCGATATGGTGCCGGCCGATGCCCGCATCATCACCGCGCGCGACCTGTTTGTGATCGAGTCCGCACTCACCGGCGAGAGCGAGGCCGTCGAAAAGACCGCTGCCATCACCGTCGCCGAGGGTGCCGGCAGCCCCGCGCTGCCGCTCTCTGCCTGCAAAAACATCGTCTTTACCGGCACCTCCGTGCAAAACGGCACCGCTATAGCACTTGTCGTTGCCACCGGCTCGGACACCTACCTGGGCGGCATCGCCAAGATGCTCAACGGGCGCGGCGAGAAGAGCGCGTTTGACCGCGGCGTCTCGAGCGTCTCCATGCTGCTCGTACGCCTCATGCTCGTTATGGCGCCGGCCGTCTTTGCCATCAACGCCGCCACCAAGGGCAGCGTCATCGACGCGCTGCTGTTCGCCACGAGCGTGGCCGTGGGCATCACGCCGCAGATGCTTCCCGTCATCGTGACCACGAGCCTGTCGCAGGGCGCCAAGGACCTCGCCCGCCGCCAGGTTATCGTCAAGGAGCTGCCGGCGATCCAAAACCTCGGTGCCATGGATGTCCTGTGCTGTGACAAGACCGGCACCCTCACCGAAGACCGCATCGTGCTCGAGCGCTATCTCAACACTGACGGCAACGAGGACGCACGCGTGCTGCGCCATGCGTTTTTGAACAGCTTCTTCCAGACCGGCCTCAAAAACCTTATCGACCTGGCCGTCATCGACCGTGCCGACGTGACGCCCTCGACTGTCGCGCCCGACTCCACGCTGGGCCAGAGCCTGCGCGACCGCTATACCAAGGTCGACGAGGTGCCCTTCGATTTCTCACGCCGTCGCCTGAGCGTAGTCGTCGCCGACGCCCAGGGCAAAACCCAGATGGTTACCAAGGGAGCTGCCGAGGAAATGCTCGAGATTTGCTCCTTTGTCGAGGTTGACTGTGTCGCCCAGCCGCTCAGCGAAAATAAGCTCGCCCAGATTCGCAAGCAAGTCGCCGAACTCAATGCCGAGGGCCTGCGCGTGATCGCCGTGGCGCAAAAGACCAATCCGCGCTGCGTGGGTGAGTTTGGCATCGCCGACGAGTGCGACATGGTGCTGATGGGCTTTTTGGCCTTCCTCGATCCGCCCAAGGCGAGTGCCGCGGGCGCCGTCGCCACCCTCGAGGCCAAGGGCGTGGCGGTCAAGGTCCTGACCGGCGACAACGATCGCGTCGCCGCCACCGTCTGCGAGCAGATCGGTATCGACGCGAGCAATGTCTTGCTGGGCTCCGAGATCGATGCGCTCGATGACGCCGAGCTTGCCGAGCGCGCCGAGCACACCCACCTCTTCGCCAAGCTCTCGCCGCTGCAGAAGGCGCGTCTGGTGCGCGTCATGCGCGAGCTGCTCGGCCACACCGTGGGCTTTATGGGCGACGGCATCAACGACGCCGCCGCCATGCGCGCGAGCGACTGCGGCATCTCGGTCGATTCGGCCGTCGACATCGCCAAGGAATCCGCCGATATCATCTTGCTTCAGAAGGACCTGGGCGTGCTCGAGCGCGGCATCATCGAAGGCCGCCGCACCTACGGCAACCTGCTCAAGTACCTCAAGACCACGGTGAGCTCCAACTTTGGCAACGTACTGTCCGTGACCGTCGCGAGCCTGTTCCTGCCGTTTTTGCCCATGAGCGCCCTGCAGCTGGTGTTGCTGTCGCTGGTCTACGAGATCGTGTGTATCGCGCTGCCGTGGGACACCGTCGATGACGCCTGGACCGCCCGTCCGCGCGCCTGGGACGCCGCGTCCATTAAGGGCTTTATGCTCGAGTTGGGTCCCGTGAGCTCGCTGTTTGACATCGTAACCTTCGCCGCGCTCTTCTTTGTGGTGTGCCCTGCCACCGTAGGCGCAAGCTGGTCCGAGCTCGCCGGGACGGGCAACGCCGCAGGCATGGCGGCCTTTGTGGCGCTCTTCCAGAGCGGCTGGTTTGTCGAGTCCATGTGGTCGCAGACGCTCGTGATCCACATGCTGCGCTCCCCGCGCCTGCCGAGCCCGCGCGACCACGCCGCGCCCGCGCTGTGCGTTCTCACCGTACTGGGCCTGGCGCTCGTCACCTGGCTGCCGGCAAGCCCCATCGCCGATGCGCTCGGCCTCTTGCCGCTGCCGGCGAGCTTCTTCGCGCTGCTCATCGGCATCGTCACCGCCTACATCGCGCTCACTCAGCTGGCAAAGCGCCGCTACATTGCCCGCCACGGCGAACTGCTGTAACTCCACAGGCACCCTCGTCAAGGATGTTTGGGCCGCCGCGACCCGCCCCCGCTGGCCGCGGCGGCCCAAAACAGCTAAAAACGCCCCTCACCCCCGCTTTAATTTCTTTTGCAAGTTTTAACTTCTTTTGCTTTCTTTCACTTCTTTTAACAAGGCGCCCGGCGGGCATAAGTTGCTCGCCGGGGGTGTCGGTTCGACGAAGAGGCCTCAGCCGTAGCAACGGATTGCCCAGCGAGAGATTTCCCAAGTGCCAACTCAAACAGTACATGTTTAATCTGTTTCGTTAATTGAAATGCGTAAATATGGTTAACCAAAGAATTGATATTTGGTTAAATAGTAACTGTATATTTGGTTAAATGTACTGGTAAACAATGGTGATAATTATGCCAAAGAAGTACTACACTAGAATTATCGAAAATGAGCTTGACCAGCTGCTGGGTATATTCGGCGCCGTTCTCATCGAAGGACCGAAATGGTGCGGAAAGACGACCACGGCCGAGACCCGTGCGGCGTCCAGGCTCCTTCTCATGGACCCGTCCCGCAACTTCGAGAATCGCTTGCGTGCCGAGACTGACCCGGCTCTTGCCGTTTCCGGCGAGGTGCCGCGGCTGATTGACGAGTGGCAGGAGGTTCCGAAACTTTGGGACGCGGCACGGTTTGAGTGCGACAACCGCAGCGGCGAGCCTGGTCAGTTCATATTTACGGGGTCAGCGACACCGCGAGACGACGAACGTCCAATGCACAGTGGCGCTGGAAGGTTCGCTAAATTGCGCATGGATACCATGACGCTTTTCGAGCTTGGGAAATCCAGCGGCGCGGTTAAGCTGTCGGGCATTATTTCTGGCGAAAAGTTCAATGGCGCTTTCGGATCGCTGGATTCCGCCTCGATTGCCGAGTACGTTGTCCGTGGCGGATGGCCCGCGGCGGTCGGTCGCGATGCGCTGGCTGCGTCGGCGATGGCGAAACGTTACATCGGCATAGTCGCCGAAGAAGATTTGTCTCGTGTCGACGGCTCTCGCCGCGACCCTGAAAAGGTCAAAGCTGTCATCGAATCGCTTGCGCGCAATGAATCCACTTTGGCGACACTCAAGACGCTCGTAGCCGATCTTGGTGGAGGAGTATCGAGACAAACGGCGGCATCATATATATCCCTTCTCGCTCGGGTTAGTTTCGTTCGCGATATTCCCGCATGGAACCCCGCAATGAGATCTCCCGCGCACTTAAGAGAATCGAAGAAGCATCATCTCGCTGATCCGTCACTGGCGGCCGCTGCGCTCGGAGCGACTCCGGCGACATTGCTGCTAGATTTCAAGACGCTTGGGCTGCTTTTTGAATCGTTGGCCCTTCATGATTTGTGGGTTTATGCGCAGGCAAATGGAATGGGCCTCTATCACTATCACGATTCTCGCGATCTAGAAGTCGATGCAGTCATTGCGGCTCCCGGTGGAACGTGGATCCCGGTCGAAATCAAGCTCAGCTCCGCCCAAATCGAAGAGGCGTCTGACAGCCTTATTGCTGTCGAGAAGCGTATGGTTGCCGCCGGAAACAACCCGCCAGTTTCGAAAGTCGTAATCATTGGATTTGGTTCACAAGCCTATGTCACTGACCGCGGCGTCCAAGTTGTTCCGCTGGATGTGCTCGCGCCGTAGTGCAATTGCAAGTTTTTACTTCTTTTAACAAGGCACCCGACGGGCATAGGCTGCTCGCCGGGCGCCTTGGTTAGGATGCTATTGCTGTTGAGAACGCCTAGGCCAAATCTTCGCCGTTGGTGGCGATAACCTTCTTGTACCAGTCAAAGCTCTTCTTCTTGGAACGCTTGAGGGTGCCGTTGCCGGCGTCGTCGCGGTCCACATAGATAAAGCCGTAGCGCTTGGACATCTCGCCCGTACCGGCCGAGACCAGGTCGATCGGGCCCCAGGTGGTGTAGCCCAGCAGGTCAACGCCGTCCTCGGTCACCGCATCGCGCATCGCGGCAATATGCTGACGCAGGAAGTCGATACGGTAGTCGTCGTTGATAGAACCATCCTCCTCGACAACATCCCTGGCACCCAGACCGTTCTCAACCACAAACAGCGGCTTCTGATAACGGTCGTACAGGTCATTAAGGGTGATGCGGAAGCCCAGCGGATCGATGGCCCAGCCCCACTGGCTCTCCTGCAGGTAGGGGTTCTTGGCGCCGGCGAAGGCGTTGCCCTGGGTGCGCTTGACATCGGGGTTGTCGGCACCGGCAGAGCAACGGGTGCTGTAGTAACTAAAGCTGATGAAGTCGACGGTGTTGGCAGCCAGGACCTCGCGGTCCTCGTCGGTCATGCCCACATCGATGCCCAGGCGCTCGAGTTTCTTGACGGCATAGGCCGGGTAGTAACCGCGGCTCTGGACGTCGACGAAGAAGTAATTGTCCTGGTTGTCAAGCTGAGCCTGGCGTACATCGCCCGGACGGCAGCTGTAGGGATAGTAGGTGCCCGCGGCGAGCATGCAGCCGATCTTGACCTCGGGGTCGATCTCGTGGGCGATCTTGGTTGCCCAAGCGCTGGCGACGAGCTCGTTGTGGGCGGCCAGGTACTCGACGGCTTCCTTGTTCTCGCCCTCCTCAAAGACCAGGCCGGCACCCATAAACGGCAGGTGAAGGATCATGTTGATCTCGTTGAAGGTGAGCCAGTACTTCACCAGGCCCTTGTAGCGGGTGAAGATCGTGGTCGCGAGGTTCTTGTAGAAGTCGATGAGCTTGCGGTTGCGCCAGCCGCCGTACTCCTTGATGAGGTGGACGGGGCAGTCGAAGTGCGTGATGGTCACGAGCGGCTCGATGCCGTGCGCCTGGCACTCGCGGAACACGTCCTCGTAAAAGGCCAGGCCGGCCTCGTTGGGCTCGGCCTCGTCACCGTTGGGGAAGATACGGGTCCAGGCCAGGCTCATGCGGAAGGTCTTAAAGCCCATCTCGGCAAAGAGGGCAATGTCCTCCTTGTAGTGATGGTAGAAATCGATGCCGGTCTGCGCGGGATAGTAATAGCCGTCCTCGAAGTCGAGCATCTTGCGCTGGCCGGAGACCACCGCGTAACGCTCCGGGCCGTGCGGCGCCACATCCACGTTGGCCAGGCCGCGACCGTCAACGTTGTACGCGCCCTCGCACTGGTTGGCAGCCGTCGCGCCGCCCCACAGGAAGTCATTACGGAAAGCCATGCATCGATCCTTTCACACGCTGTTTGTCGTGGCTTCAGTATCCCCGTAAGCAGCGCGCCACTCAACGGCAACGGCGCAGGTCGGCACTTCTTTTCGCGCACAGACGCCCGGCAGCCGCCCCCGTCTGACACTTTTTGATACCTGCCCGCCCAAACCGCCAACCACCACAAAGGGGACAGGCACCTTTGCGGCGGATTGGGCCCGGTTTGTCTCGATCTGTAACAGTTAGGCAGCCAAAACCGGGCCTGGTGTTACAGATCGAGATTTTTCGGGCAGCCCCTTCAGTTTGTCTAAATCTGTAACAGGTAGAGACGATTTAGCCCGCTAGATGTTACAGATCGAGATGGAAGATTCTAGTCGCAGGCGATGTCGAGGTTCTTGCCGACGAGGCCTACGTAGCCGCCTTCGGCTGCTTTGGGGCTGTCGGCGTGGCAGAGGACCCACTTGTCGGCCTTCCAGTAGCAGTAGCTGTCGCCGGCCGCGGGCATGTCGGCCGCCGCCTCGGGGCGCGGGCCGTTGGTACCCGCCGGCAGCGCAACCATCACTTGGAAGCCGCCGTCGTCGACCATGCAGGGCGTGTAGTGAAGCGTGGTGTTGAATACCTCGACGACCTTGCCCGCCGGCACGCGGAACGCCTTGACGCACGCGGTGTCGAGCTTGCCGTCCTCGATCTCCCAGCGATGCGCCACGAGCAGGATAAAGTCGCGGGCGCCCAGGTTAAACTCGCTGGCGCGGTGATACTCCAGGCAGTTGAGGCGTGTGTTGTGGCCGTTGCACCAGCCGAGCTGGAAGGGGCGGCCGCCAAACATGAGAAAGCCCAGTTTGTCGGCATCCTTGACGCCCTCGAGCTCCGGCGCACTTGCTACGTACTTACTGCCCTCGGGGATGGGCGTGGCAGAGAGCGCCTCGAGCACGGGCGACGTGAGCACGGACGGAACGTTATCCCAAACGTTGCCATAGGATTTGAACTCGGGATCGTTGACAGAGTAGATATGCATGTTCACTCCTGTTTGTAAATGTGACTATACGAACATTCTAGAACAAACATGAGCGATTTTGAACGCTCGTCCCGACCAATCAACAAAAAGGCGCCCCCGCATAAGCGAAGACGCCCAATGCGCTCGTTTTGGGCGATAAAGCTCTTATGCCTGCTGATAGTGCAGGTGCTTCTCATCGATATCGGCCAGATCGCGGTCGAGGTAGCGGCGCGCGAGCCAGTTTGCCATGGGAAGGTTCTGGTCCAGGTAGTTACCGCACTCCTCGGGAGCGGCACCGGGGACATCGCCCTCAAAGCCGGCGACAAACTCGAACAGTTCGCGCACGAGCGGCAAGATTTCCTCGCTCGTCAGCTCACCAAAGACAACCAGGTAAAAGCCCGTACGGCAGCCCATGGGCCCAAAGTAGACAATGCGGCTCGACCACTCGGCATGATTGCGGAGGAACGTCGCGCCCAGGTGCTCGATGGTGTGGCACTCGGCCGTGTTCATGACCGGCTCTTTGTTGGGCGTGGTCAGGCGTAGGTCAAAGGTGGTGACGGCGGCGCCGGTCGCCGGATCGCGGTCGATGCGGCTCACGTACACGCCGGGCTCAAGCAGCAGATGGTCAACGGAAAAGCTCGCGATGCGCTCCATGGCAGATCCTCTCGATAGTCAAATTGGGACGGGGCTCTTTTAGCTGGTTCGAATGGTCGCACCAATCATACCAGTCAAAAAAGCCCCGTCCCAAAAAGACAACTTAGCCAAGGACACGGGCCATACGGGCCTTGAACTCGGACAGGAAGCGCGGGGTATCGACGGTCAACGCCACGAGTGTGCTCTTGTCGGGATCTGCCACGCGGCGCTCATCGCAGATGGTGCGGCCGCGATACTCACCCAGCAAGTCAACACGCAGGTTACAGCCGAGCGCACCCACGAGCGTGGGATCAATCGCCACGGCAACCGCCAGCGGATCGTGCAGCGCGCAGCCGCCCAGGTAGGACGCGTTCATCTCGTACGAACCAATGTAGTGCTCGACCATGCTCGCAAATGCGCAGCCGGCCATGGTTCCCGAACCCGTCCAGCCGGCAATGTCGCGGCGCGTGAGCACCACGCGATGCGTCACGTCCAGGCCCACCATGGTGAGCTTACGGCCCGAGCGCAGCACCGCGTCGGCTGCCTCGGGGTCGCTCGCCATGTTGGCCTCGGCGCCCGCGCTCACGTTACCGGGCACGGTAAGGGCGCCGCCCATCACGACCACGCGGCCGATGGACATCATCGCCGCCGCATCGCGCTCCAGGGCGAGCGCTAGGTTGGAGAGCGGGCCAGTCGCTACGTAGACCAGATCGGGACCATAGGTGCGCGCGGCATCGATCAGATAATCGACCGCAGCGTTGCCGTCGGCCGAGGTCGCCCCCACCGGCTCGTAGGGCGACGCGGGCACGCTCGCGCCGCCGATGCCGTTCTTGCCGTGAATGAGCGCGGTGGACGCCGGCGGCGTATAGGGCTCAGTCGCTTGCAGAGGACGGTCGGCACCCAGGTACACCGGCACCTCGGGACGGCCCAACAGGTCGAGCACCGCCAGGCAGTTGTGCGCCGACTGCTCGACGCGCACGTTGCCAAAGCATGTGGTGATGCCCACGAGCTCCACCTCGGGGCTCGCGATGGCATAGGCAAGCGCCATCGCATCGTCCACACCCATATCCAGATCAAGGATCAGCTTCTTAGTTGCCATTGTTTTACTCCGCTTCTCCGTCTTGTACTAATCGTCTAAACCAAACATGCGCCCAACTTCGGCACGCGTGGGAATCGACTGCTGCGCGCCCAAACGCGACACCGTCACCGCCGAGGCACGGGCGCCGGCGGCCATGCATTCAAAGAGCGGCAGGCCCTCCAGGCGAGCCGCCGCAAGCGCACCAATAAACGTATCGCCCGCGGCCGTCGTATCGACCACCGCGCACGAAAGTGCCGGCATGCGCAGCAGCTCACCGTCATCGCCAAATGCAACTGAGCCGGCACCGCCTAGCGTGATGACCGCAGCCCCGGCGCCCTTGTCGAGCAGCGCATTGAGCGCGGCGACGCAACTCGCATCATCCGTGGGCAGAATGCCCGTCAGCACCTGGCACTCGGTCTCGTTGGGGCAGACCAGGTCGACCGCAGGCCAGACCTCCGCAGGCAGCTCGCAGGCGGGCGCTGGATTAAAGACCGTATAGAACCCCAGCTCGTGAGCGCAAACAAGCGCCTCGGCCGTCGCCACAAGGTCACATTCGCCCTGGGCGATAAAGACGCTTCCGGCAGCCGGGGCAATCTCGCTGGCGTCGCCGTCGAGCTCATGGGCCACCAGACGCCTCAACGCGCAGGCAACGTCCGCGCCCGCAAGCGCATGGTTGGCGCCCGGTGACAGTATGATGCGGTTGTCGCCCTCGCAGCGAATGATAGTCGCGGTGCCGGTCTCCACGTCATCGCGAAGCGCCACGAACTCAACACTCACGCCGGCATCCTGGAGCCCCGCCACAAGCGCATCGCCAAAGGTATCACGTCCAACAGCGCCGATCATGCATGTGCGCGCACCCATGCGCGCGGCGGCAACGGCCTGGTTAGCGCCCTTACCGCCGGCGTTGGTGATAAACCCGCTGCCGCCGACGGTCTCGCCCGCACGCGGCATGCGCTCGCACGCCACCGAAAGGTCCATGTTCATGCTGCCGAACACCGCAATGATGTCGCGATCTGCCATGGAAACCTCCTCATCTGCGGGCCTTATGCCCACCGTCGACCATCGATTGTGCGCCCTCGCACCCCCTATAACTTTAGTTCACTTTGATGTGGACGCACGCTTGAGCTTGCGCCAGCAGCAAGCATTCACAGGAGCAGGCAGCTACAATAAATACGTGCTGATTATTCTCGTCATTGGATGATGTTTTATGGAACAATTCTCGCAATCGGGCTCGCGCGGTCGACGCCGCACAGGCAACGAGCCGGCGCCGCACGAACGCGTGAAGAGCGAACGCCGTACCAACGAGCCGCGACGCACCGCAAGCCCTCATCGCGCTTCTACCAACAACGCGGGCCGCGCCAACACTCCCGCCGCGGAGCAGACGCCCGCTCGCCCCAAGTCCCGCTACATCCCTGCCCTTGACGGCCTACGCACGCTTGCCGTCGTCGCGGTGGTGCTCTATCACCTCAACCTCACGTGGGCGCAGGGCGGTCTGCTCGGCGTCACGATCTTCTTTGTGCTTTCGGGCTATCTGATCACACGCCTGCTACTCAACGAAGTCGCTAAGACCGGCCGCATCGACCTCAAGAGCTTCTGGATTCGCCGCATCCGTCGCCTGGTCCCCGCCGTGGTAACGGTAGTGTTCGTGACCTGCGCGCTGTGCACCATCTTTAACCACGTGATGCTCACCAAGATGCGCCCCGACATCCTGCCGTCGTTGCTGTTCTTCAACAACTGGTGGCAGATTGCCCAAAACGTCTCGTACTTCAATGCTCTGGGCGACCCCTCGCCGCTCACGCACTTTTGGTCGCTTGCCATCGAGGAACAGTTCTACCTGATTTGGCCGCCACTGCTGTTTGCCATGGTATCCATGCATGTGAGCAAGCCCAACACGCGCCGCTTGGTTCTGGGCCTTGCCGCGGTATCTGCCCTCGCCATGATGGTGCTTTACAACCCTGCCGCCGACCCCAGCCGCGTGTACTACGGCACCGACACCCGCGTGTTCTCGCTACTGCTGGGTGCCTGGATGGCCTTTATCCCCGATCGCGACCTGGCGCCAGTGCGTCTCGCTCATCGTTTGGGGCTCAATCGCCTGGCTGGCGCCGCCAAGCACGACAAGAACGCCGAGGGCAAACCTAGCGAGAAGGCCGACGAATCAGCCGAGACCGCCCCGGCACAGCCGAGCACCCTCGTGCGCTTTTGGTCCTCGCCCACATCCATCGATGTGTTGGGCGTCGTGGGTCTGGTTGGCCTTGCCGCCATGGTCGCGCTCACCAACGGCTACACCGCGTTCCAGTATCGCGGCGGCACGCTGCTGTGCTCGGTCCTCACGCTCATGGTCATCGCGGCCTGCGTGCAGCCCCAGGGAATGGTTGCCCGCGCGCTGTCCGCCGAGCCGCTCGTGTGGGTTGGCAAGCGCTCGTACAGCATCTACCTGTGGCACTATCCCCTGCTGTTGCTCATGAACCCGGTCGCCAACATCAACGATACACCGTGGTGGCAGTACATCTTGCAGGTACTTGTGGTGGTCGCCGTGGCCGAATGCTCATATCGCTTTATCGAAACGCCGTTTAGAAAGGGCGCCTTTGAGCGCACCGTATCCGAGTTCCGCGACGGCACCGCCACGCCCGCCAACTGGGCACGCGCGCACGTCCCTGTCTGCGCAACCTGCGCTGTCGTGTTGGTCGTTGCACTGGGCGGCCTGATCTTTGTGCCGGAGACCTCCGCACTGAGCGGTGAGGGCGCCGAAGTCCTCAACAAGGAAGCCAAAAACACCGCGCCCGCCGACCAACAGGCGGCCGACGACACCGACAAGGACAACGACGGCTTCCCCGATGGCTCCTACGATTTGCTTATGATCGGTGACTCCGTGTCGCTGCGCGCCGTTGATTCCTTTGACGGCGTGTTCCCGCACAGCCATATCGATGCCGAAAAGGGCCGCCAGTTTGATGCGGGCCGCGCGACATTTGAGGGCTATCTCCAACAGAACCTTGCCGGCAAGATCGTGGTCTTTGCGCTGGGCACCAACGGCTTGGTAACCGACGATCAGATCGACGCCATCATGGCCGATGCAGGAGATAAGCGTATTGTGGTGTTTGTGAACACACGCAGCCCGCAGCCGTGGGTTGGCTCTACCAACCAGGCCATCGCCAACGCCGCTACGCGCTACAAGAACGTGCGCGTTATCGACTGGTACGGATACAGCGCCAACCGCAACGACCTGTTCGATGGCGATGGCACGCACCTATCGACCGCTGGCGTGACTGAGTACCTCAACTTGATCCACGATGCCGTCAAGAAGGACCTGCCCGTGCACCCCGAAGATCACGTCAACGATCCGCAGCCGGCAGCCGTCAAGTCTGCCACCGACGCGCTCGTCAATGCGCTCGCTCTCAAGCCGCACAAGCTGGGCACCGACAAGTAACCCGCAGCAAACAACCCAAAATCACTCTTTTCGAGCCGGCCCCAAGAGGTCGTGGACAAAAAGGAGCAAATATGAGTACTGTTACCATTTTAGTAGCAGGCAAAACCACCCAAAATGGCGCCCATGCGGTAGCGCGCGAGGTAGCGCGCAGAGATGTGGTGTAAGAGGCGGGGAATGCCCCGCCTCTTACACCACATCTCTGCGCGCTACCCAACAGTACTCATATTTGGCATTTTTTGTCCACTCGCATATTACCAACCCCCTATAACAGGCAAAAAACAGGCCGCAGCCCATCGCTGCGGCCTGTTTGGAGTCAAAAAGAGGCGCTAAGCGCTGTAACCCATCGCCTGCAGAACAAACATGACGACCGTGAGCACCGTAATCACGCCGATAGTCGCCCAAGTGAGCACGTTCCACACGCGGCCGTTGCGGTTGGCACCCATAATGTGACGGTCGGCGGCGATAACCACCTGGAACACCAGAACCACGGGCAGTAGCACGCCATTGATGACCTGCGAGGTCATCATAATCTGGAACAGATCGACGCCGGGCATAAGCACCAGCACGGCAGAGATACCGATGATGGCCGTAATGATGCCGCGATAGACCGGGGCCTCGTCCCAGCTGCGGTCGGCACCGCGCTCCCAGCCAAATGCCTCGCAGATAGCGCTCGACGTAACGCCCGGTAGCACGCAAGCAGCCAAGAAGCTCGCCGCGACCAGGCCCGAGGCAAACAGCACCGTGGACCACTGACCCGCAATAGGCTCCAGCGCGCGGGCAGCATCGGCAGCATCGCTAATCTGAATACCCGCCGGGAACAGCACCGTACCGGTCGTGATGATAATAAAGCCCGCAATGATATCAGCAGCGATCGAGCCGCTCACGGTATCAATACGCTGCAGCACGATGTCGTCCTCGCCCGCATTCTTATCGACCACGTTATTCTGCGCCAAGAAAATCATCCACGGCGCGATGGTGGTACCGATCGTTGCGACCACGAGCGACACGTAGCTGGGGTCATTTTGAATGTTAGGCACGACCAGGTCGACCGCGACCTCACCCCAGTTGGGGCCAGCCATAAACGCGGCGACAATATAGGTCACGAAGACGCAGCTTACCAACAGCAGAATCTTCTCGATGCGCTGGAAACTACCCGACATGGTAAGCATCCACACCAGCAGCGCCACCAACGGCACCGAGATGCTCGCCGGCACGCCAAAGAGAGCAAGGCCGCTGGCGATACCCGCAAACTCCGAAATGGTCACAGCCGTGTTGGCGATCAACAGCGCCGCCATAGCAAGTACACTCTTGCGCACGCCAAAGCGCTCGCGAATGAGCGATGCCAGGCCCTTGCCCGTGACGCAGCCGCAGCGCGCCGCGGTCTCCTGCGTCACGATGAGCAGCACGGTCATGACGGGAAGCATCCACAGCATCTTGTAGCCATAGCTGGCGCCCGCGCTGGAATACGTTGCAATGCCGCCGGCGTCATTGCCCGAAAGCGCCGCCAGCAGACCGGGACCCATAGCGCCAAAGATGGCCGCGATGGTCAACTTTTGCTTGGTGCCCGACTTTTGCTTGGTATTTTGCACGCGACCACCTAACCCATGACCGACATGGTGAGCAGCACCGCAGCGGCACAGTACGCTACGCACGAGATCATGACGGCAATAACGTTCATGGCGGTGCCCGACGTATTGAGGTCGTGCTCGTCACGCCAGAACAGCACCATCAGGTAAATCACGGCGCTCATGTTGCCAATCAGACAGACGATGGCCGCGATGTTAAAGCACCCGGTAAAGAGTTGCTCCTCAAACATGGACGCATCGGGGAACGCAGCGGTGCGCACCAGCTGGGCGCACAGGTAGGTCACGAGTGACAGAATCAGGCCCATACCCGTGCTCTGGAAGAAGAACCCCAGATACGGCTTGGGTTCGTCGTCGTGACCGTCATACTCCAGGAAGTAGTTCTTGACGAACGACACCATGCGCGAGGCCGCCAGCAGCACGAGCGGCATGGCGCACATGGGGAACACCACCAGATGCGCGGAGCCGAGCGCCGTTCCCAGCACGGTCGCCATGATGCACGACGCGACGCCCCATACAACAACCCAGTACTGGCGATGTACGAACCAGCTGAGCACGTTCGTCGAGTCGTCCGATGCGCTATCGCCCGAGCCGACACCGGCGATCTGCAGGTCCTCCTGATGCTCCTCGGCTATAACGTCCATGGCGTCGTCGAAGGTCACGATACCCAGGATGTGGCGGTTCTCGTCACAGACGGGGATAGCTACCAGGTCATACTTGGTCATCTCATCCGTCACGTCTTCCTGGTCCTCGTCGGGCGACACATAGACCAGGTCGCGATAGGCCAGCTGACCCAGCGTAGCGTCGCGGTCGGCTACGATCAGCGTGCGCAGCGAAAGCACGCCGGTCAGCATGCCGCTCGGATCCTCGGTATAGACGTAGTAGACGCTCTCGAAGTCCTCGTCGAGCTCGCGAATCGCCTCGATGGCGTCACCGACCGTTGCCGTGGCGGGCAGGGAGACAAACTCCGAGGTCATGATGCGGCCGGCGGTGTTGTCCTCATACCCCAGCAGATTACGAATCGCCTTCTCCTCCTTGACGCCCATCAGGCGCAGGAGCTTCTCGGCCTTCTCGTAATCGAGCTCGTCGATCAGGTCGGCAGCGTCATCCGGGTCCATCATGGCCAGCATCGACGATGCGTCCGTGTCGGACAGGCCCTCGAGCATCTCGGTCATGAGCTCGTCGTCATCGAACTCCGAGATGGCCTCGGCGGCCTGGGCAGTATCGAGCTGCGCAAACACCTGCGCACGTAGGCGCGGGTCGAGCTGCTCGATAATGTCGGCGATGTCGGCAGGGTGCAGCTCGCCGAGCGTCTTGTGCGACACCGAGAGTTGAATGTTCTTGGTCGAGCGGTCGAGCAGGTCCATGTAGGACCAAGCGATGATGTCCTCACTGAGCGGCTTGCCCAGGTGCTTCATAAAGCCTTCGACGATATGCTCGAGCGCGGGGCTGATGGCGCGTAGCAGACCGCGGGCACCGACCTCGGCGCCCAGCAGGCGCAGCTGGTTTTCGCCCGACATGGAAAACTTGATGTCGTTTACGCGCACGACCTTCATGCCCTGCGTGTCGACGATCTGCTTGTTGAGCACGTCGCGTGCGAGCAAGAGCTCGGTCGGCTGCAGGTACGAAAAACGGATTTCGGTGGCCGACGTCTTAAGGTGTACACCTGTCTCGTCGATACGGTCGACCCATTTGCGCCAGCTGATCATAAACGGCGTCTTGCCGGGGCCGCGGAACGCGAGCGACGTCACGTGCGGAAAAACTTCGCCGGTTGCAATGCCAAAATCGTTGACCACGCCGAGCTTTTCGCCGTCGACGTCCAAGACTGGCAATTTGAGCATCTCACTCAGATAATTCAATGGTGCTCCCCATCATTATTCCTCCGGACGCGGCCGCGCGTGCGGCGTCCGGGGGCTTCTGGATATGTATACGCATGCGCGGGCGGCACGCCGCTCGACGCTTACACCCCGTGCATGCGCAAAAAGCACCTGCATGGGGTCATCGACTGTATGGTCGAGGTTTGGATTTCACCTGTAACCTTTCTCTTGACCCTCATTAACCGCAGTAACTATAGCATCAGCATCGCCCTGCGGCATCGAATTTATGCGCTGCACATTGCAGGCATACCAAACGCTGACGCATCCGTGACATAGTCATTGGGGACGTTCTTAAATGACTACCCAATAACTACTCTGTGGTGTCGTTGTCCTCGGCAAGTTGGGGGAACACGGCATCCTTGGGCATGGTGACCTTCGTCAGCGAGGTGAGCTTTTTGCTCAGCGACGCGTCCGTCTTGACCAGGTCGCTGAGCGTCACGATCTTGTAGCCGTCGGCAATGAGGCCGTCGATAATCTGCGGCAGCGCCTCGAGCGTCTGCTCGGCGCATTCGTCTCTATCGGTGAGCAGCACGATATTGCCCGGCGTCACCGAATCGAGCACCGTCGAGACCTGCTCGTCGGCACCGTTGAGCAGCCAGTCGCCCGAGTCAATATTCCACGAGACCACGGCGGAGACCAGGTCCATCGCATCAATCCAGTTTTGCTCGTCAAAGGCAGCGTAGGGAGCACGCAGCAGCATCGTCTTCACGCCGGTCGCCGACTTAATCGCATCGGTGCCTTTCGTGATCTGTTCGCGTACCGCCTCACGGTCCTGACCCTTGAGCGAATCGTCGCTGTAGCTGTTGGATCCGATCTCGCACCCGGCATCGACAATCGCCTTGGCCGTGGCAGGCGATGCCTCGGCCGCATCGCCCGACAGGAAGAACGTCGCGGTGACGCCCTTTTCCTTGAGTACCTGCAAGATCTGCTTGGTAGCGCTGCTCGGACCCTCGTCAAACGTCAGCGCCACGTACTTTTTGTTGCCCTTGGGCGCCACGCTGGCGCACGCAACGACGCAATCGGTGGCGGGCACGACCTCGCCGCGGTCCTGTGTCTTGCCCGATTGCTCGCCGACCCACACCTCGGAGCGGCCCTGGACACCCCACGTCTGCACATACTCGATAGCGCCCGTACCCTCGACCTTGAGCTTGGGCTCGATAACCGTAGCCTGAACCTCGTGCTTCTCGTAGGTGTTACGGCCATCCTTGACCGTCACCTTCTCGCCGCCCTCAAGTTCGCGGCTATCCCATTTGCCCTGCTTCACGCGCTTGCCGTCGACCTTCACCGACAGCTTTTCGCCCCCATGGCGCTTGAGCACGCTGTCATCGACGGCCAGCAGGTCGCCTGCGTCGTAGGTGTCAGTCAACTCCTGGTCGTCGATGAGATTCTGCAGCGTAGAGCCCACACGCACCGCTGTCTTCTGGCCGTTGAGCTCCACGTCCACACTGCGGTTGACGTAGCCCACGACGGCAGCGATAAACAGCACGAGCGCGCAACCCACGGCGATGAGCGCGTAGGGCAGGCGAGACGAACGACGGGGTGTGCGGCTGTTGCCGATGCGCGCGCTGCGATCGCTAAAGCCGCGGCTATGGTTGAGATACATCGCGCCGGGCTTACGGTGACGGCGGCGCTGACCGCTGGGCAGCTGCCCCAGGTCGCGGCGCGCCGTCGGACGCGCACCCGAACGCCCGTTTAAGTTGGATCCGTTTTGGCGCATGTGCCCTCCCCCATAAACACAGCAAGCCGGAGCAACAGGTCTCCGGCTTGCCTCCCATCATTTGGTACGTCGCTATTTTGTAGCTTTTGACGAGCCTCCGCTCGCCTTTTGGTATTCGTCCTTAAAGGCCTTGAACATACCGCGCGTCTTGCCGAGCTGCTTGCCCAGTGCGCGGCTGCCCTTGTCCACGGCGACCGATCCCTTGTCATCGAGCACCTTGGCGCCCTTTTTGACCTTGTCGCCCACCACGACGCTGGCCTCGGCGGCCTTGGCAGCCGCACCGCCCGAATACCCGAGCGACTTGACCTCGTCCGAGACGACCATCGCGCCGTTCTCGTAGCCGCGCAGCATCGTCGGCGGCACCTGCGTGTCACCAACCAAAACACTCGAAGCAGCGCCGGCGGTCACATAGAATGCCTGCACGATGCCCGAGCGCGGCTTGAACTCAACGTCCGAGCAATAGCCCACGACGTCGCCCGATTCCGTGCGCACGTCCATACCGACCCAGATGATGCAATCGTCCAGGTTGATGTCGAGGCGCTTGGCCGCAGCGGTATCGTAGGTGCCCTTGACGTCGTCAACCGCGATGGCGCCCTCGTAGACACCAATGGCGTCGAGCGCTACGAATCGGTCGGGACGCTCGATCATGCCCGCGATATCGGACTGGCGGACCATAAAGCCGACCACGCGCGTACCGCCCGGGGTAAAGACCGGAAAGTGAATCTTTCCGAGCTTTTTAGGGCTGCGCGGCGTGCCGTCCTTTTTGGTGCGCTTGTCCTCGGCAGGCTTGCGATAGATCTTGGCGCCGACAAAATCCCCGGCGCGCATTATGCCTCGGTCGAGGGCTCCGCAGCCTCGGCATCAGCCTCGACGGCGTTCTCGACCATGACGTCGGCGGCAGGCGTCACGTTGCCACCCGAAATGGCGTCGTTGAGCTGCTCGCGCAGCTGGTCCATGCGCTCGCGGGCCAGGTCGACCTTGGCGCGCAGGTCGTCGGTCTTGGCGTCGACCATCGGGCCAAAGTCATTCACCGCAGCACGGGCCTCCTCGGCGCTGTGCTCGTAGGTGTCGCGCATATTGTCCCAGGCGTCGTTGGCGATATCGGCAGCCATGGCGCGGGTCTCGGCGCCCGAGCGCGGGGCCAGAGCAACACCGATAATAGCGCCGGCAGCGGCACCAAAAAGTGCGCCGGAGACAAAGCTGAAAGTCTTACCCATGATCATTCCTCTCCTGCGGGCACGTCGGTGCCCACCGTTTGAATGCTGTCCATTATACCCGCAGCGCATCACTTGCCGCTCCGCTCATCTGCGTACGGCAAAGGCGCAGGTACGTGATGGTGATAAACGCGTAGGCCTACTCCTGAGGCATAGCCGGCATGGCCACCGTGGCACCCGGGTCCTCGCCGGCGCCGTCCACGAGTGGCAGGCCGCCCTCATGCGCAGGTCCTGCCGGAACCGTCGCCGCACCGCCAAAGACGGCAGCGGAGGCCTCGTGGTTCTCGGCAACCGCGCCCTCGGTATCAATCGCCACCTGGGGCTCGTCGTCAAAGTTGGGGACGCCCTGGGGCTCGGTGGGAACGGGCTCGGCGGTCGCATCGGCAACGGGCTCGGCGTCGACCGGCACATCGCCCTCGTCAGCGCCCTCGTCCTCGGCAGCATCTTCGCCGTTCGCAGCAGCGACGGCCTCGTGAGGATCCTTGCCCTCGGCCTCGGCGCGCATGCCCAGCACCAGGTTGCGCAGGCCCGCGACCGTGCCTTCCACGTCGGGGGCAGGCTGGTCGGCGTGCAGGTACGCCCAGTCCATCATAAAGGTGGCCGACGACAGCGCACCGATGGCCAGTGCGTCGTCGGGACACGAAAGCTCGACCTCAAAGACACGCTCGTCATGCTCGCTTACGCGCGTGCGGCCGCACGAGATGCTACCGGCAAGACCGGTCTCGTTCATGAGCTCGACCGTCACGTGCTCCAGCAGGTGGCAGAGCTCGGTCTGACCCATGCAGTCCTGGAACTCGCGGCCGGAATCGCCCAGGCACAGGTGCTTGGCAATCGCCGGTACCAGGTAGTACACGCGCGCCGTGGCCTCGATGTCCTCCGAGGTCATGAGCGGCATGCCGGGGTTCACCAGCACATGCGCACAGATCTTGTCCTCGCTGACGGTGACCTTAAGGATGTTGAACAGGCCTGCCATAACTCTCCCCTACTCTTCCTTGTCCTACTCGTCGCCATCGTGCGGATCCACAGAGCCCGCACCCGACGCCGCCGGCTTCTCTGCCGAAGACTCGGAATCCTTCTTATCGGTTTCGGCCGGAGCGATCACGCGAATGAGCGAGATGCGCTGGCCACGCATCGACTGCACTTTAAACTTGTACCCCGCGACCTCAAACACCTCTCCGATGTCGGGCACCGAGTCGCAAAGCTCCAAAATCCAGCCGGCGATGGTCTCATAATCATCGCTTTCCTCGAGCGGCCAACCAAGCTCAATCGCGTCATCGCACGAAAAACGCCCATCGACGAGCCACTCGCGGCGCGAAAGGCGCGTGAGGTACTTGTTGTCGGGGTCGAACTCGTCCTCGATCTCGCCCACGATCTCCTCGACGATGTCCTCGATGGTGATGATGCCGGCCGTGCCGCCGTACTCATCCACGACGACCACGATCTGGTCGTGCGAGGTCTGCATCTCGGACAGCAGCGGCAGGATGTCCTTGGTGTCGGGCACAAAGGTGGCGTCGCGCAAAAAGCCGGCGATGGGCTGGTCGCCCTTGCCATCGAGCGCGGGCTGGATCAGGTCCTTGATGTGCGCGATGCCCGCGACGTTGTCGGGGTCCTCGTGATAGACGGGGATGCGGCTGAAGCCGGTCTGGCGCATGGTGGACAACACGTCGGCGACCGTCTCGTCGTCCTCGCACATGGTGGTGTCCACGCGCGGCACCATGACCTCGCGGGCAACGGTGTCGCCCAGGTCGAAGATCTCGTGGATCATGCGCTTTTCCTCGTCGAGCAGGTCGTCCTGCTCCGAGACCATGTACTTGATCTCTTCCTCCGAGACGTTCTGACGGTCGTCGGCACTCTTGATACGCAAGATGCGGGCCAGGCCATCGGAGCAAGCGCCAGTCAGCCACACGAGCGGACGGGCGATCTTTTGGAATACGGAGAGCGGTCCCACGACCTGCTTGGATACGCCCTCGGCGTTAGCAAGGCCGATGCGCTTGGGCACGAGCTCGCCGATCACGATGGACACAAAGGCGACGGCGACGGTGATGATGACCGGCGCCAGGCCGCGCGCGATGGCGGAGAGCGGCGCGATGCCAAAGCTCATGAGCCACGTGGCGAGCGGGTCGGACAGGCTCGTCGAGGCAACGGCGGACGAGGCGAAGCCCACGAGCGTGATGGCGACCTGGATGGTGGCGAGCAGCTGGTCGGAGTCGGCAGCCAACTTAATGGCACGCTCGGCGCGCTTGTCGCCTTCCTCGGCCTCATGCTCCAGCACGGCGCGCTTGGCCGTGGTGAGCGCCATCTCGGACATAGAGAAGTAGCCGTTGATGAGGGTCAAAACGAGGGTAGTGATAAGGGAGATGGTTATGTCCATCGGGAGTTTCTCGAACCTCCAAGATTCGGGACGTCAGGTCAAAACGTTGATGACGGATACGGCAATTGCACCGGCGCCCAAACGAGGACGCGGGCGCGCAGGCGTGGTCGCTAAATTACGAAGAGAATCACCGCCATGAACTGGAAGATGCTGCCGGCGAGCACCCACAGGTGAAACACACTATGCAGATAGCGCACGTTTTTGGCGATGTAGAACGGCACGCCCACGGTATAGCACACGCCGCCGACAGCGAGCAGGGCAAGTGCCACGGGGTTGAGCAGCGACACGAGCTCGGGCAGCTTAAAGACAACGAGCCAGCCCATCAGCAGGTAGACCAGGCCGCTTACCCAGTGCGGCTGGCGCTCGCGCATAAAGCACTCGAGGGCGATGCCGATAATGGCGATGGCCCATACGGCGAAGAACAGCGCAGCGCCGCCGTCGTTTGCGAGCGTGATGAGGCAAAACGGCGTATAGCTGCCGGCTATGAGCAGGTAGATGCAGCTGTGGTCGATGATGCGAAACACGCGCTTGGCGCGCGCGGGTTGAATCGCATGGTAGAGCGTGGAGGCTAGGTATTCGAGGATGATGCTGACGCCATAGACAATTGCCGCGGCCATGTGGGCCGGGCCACCGCCGCGCAGTGCAGCGAATACGATCAGGAGCACCAGACCCGCAATACCCAGCAAGCAGCCGACACCATGGGTGACGGAGTTCATAATCTCCTCGCCCACCGTGTAGTGCGGAACGGCCGCGGCCTTGGGTCGCGGCTTGGAACTGTCGCTCGAATCGGACATGCCGGTTACATCCTCCAACGTAAAGAGTTCTCAACACTATATCAAAGCGTCTGGGTGCGTGCGAAATTTGCACCATACGTGACCCTTTGTTTACCCATTCTTTGCCTGTTGACGCATCAACGGTGAACGTCCATAATGCGCTTGCATTAAATGTTGATGTATTAACATCTTATAGGAAAGCTTCTTATGTCTCAAAACGCACGTTCCCATCGAAAGCTCAAGATAGCCGGCGTCGTTGCGCTGGTGGTTGTCATTGCGCTGCTCGGATTTGCCGGCAACTTTCTGTTTGACTTCGCGCTGAATCCCCGCGCGCCATACACCATGAAGATGATGCAGGACGGCAAGGACGGCAAAGAAAGTGAGCAGCCGGATGCCGAGGGAACCGAGGCGCGGGCGTGGTTTAAAGAGAATCGCGAGAGCAGCAGCCTCACCGCAGATGACGGGACCGAGCTTGCCGCCTGGTATTTTGCTGCGTCGGAGAGCACGCACGACTACGCCGTCTGCCTGCATGGATATACCAACGAGCCCATCGGTATGGCCCGATACGTCAAGCGATTCCACGACCGCGGCATGAACGTACTCGCACCCGCCGCCCGCGCCCACGAGCGTTCCGGCGGTGACTACATCGGCATGGGCTGGCCCGAGCGACTCGATGTCGTCGCGTGGATCGGGCGGATTGTTGCGGCCGATCCCAAGGCGCGCATCCTGGTCTTTGGCGAGTCGATGGGCGCGGCGACTGCCATGAACGTAGCGGGGGAATCTCTGCCCGCAAATGTGAAATGCATTATCGAGGACTGCGGCTATACAAGCGTTTGGGACGAGTTTTCCCTGCAGCTCAAGGATGTATTTGGCCTGCCCAGTTTTCCCTTGCTCGATGTAGCAAACTTGGTGTGCAACGTGCGCGCGGGCTACGACTTTCATAAGGCGAGCAGTGTGGAGCAACTCAAACACGCGACGGTTCCCATGTTGTTCATCCACGGCGACCAGGACACCTTTGTGCCGTACGACATGCTCGACCAAAACTACGACGTGTGCGCCAGCAAGGTCAAGCAAAAGCTCACCATCCATGGCGCCACCCACGCCAAGAGCGCGCAAGTTGACCCCGAGCTCTACTGGAATACGGTCGACGAGTTCCTCGACAAGAATTTTTAAGCAAATAGTACGGTTTACTGGTCTATCTGGCCCCTAGCACTTCCAAAAAGCCGCCCGTGGGCGCTGTGCTCACGGGCGGTTTTTACTAACGTTGCGCTACAAAAGCGCTTGATATGTCCAATAGCTAGGCGCTATTTGACCTCGATGAGCTCGTACTCGCTCGTGCCCAGGCCGATCTTCTCGGCATGCGCGATGCACGCGCGCCAGTCGGTGTCGGGATGCGTGATGCAGAAGGGATCCTTGGCCTGCTCGCCCTCCAGATGCTCGTGATTATGCTCCATCTTGGCCGCGCTGTCGGTAAGCTCGGTGTTAGGCAGCGGCTCGGACGCCAGGACGGCGTCGGCGCAGGCCTGGTCGATGGCGACCGGGTCGAAGCTCGCGAACATGCCGATGTCGTTGACGATGGGCGTGTCATTCTCGGGATGGCAGTCGCAGTTGGGGCTGATGTCCATGGCGAGCGAGATGTGGAAGCTCGGGCGGCCGTCGACGATGGCCTTGGTGTACTCAGCGATCTTGTAGTTGAGTACGTCGGCCGCGGCATCATAGTCGGGCTTGATGCAGTCCTGGTTGCACGCCGCAATGCAGCGTCCGCAGCCCACGCAGCGATCGTGGTCGATGGCAGCCACATGAACCGTGCGAGCGCTGCCGTTGGCAAGCTCGCGCTCACGCGTACCGTCAAACGTGATGGCGCTGTGCGCGCATATCTTCTCGCAGGCACGGCAGCCAACGCAGTTGGTGGTATCGACGCTCGGCTTGCCAGCGGCGTGCTGCTCCATCTTGCCGGCACGGCTACCGCCGCCCATACCCAGGTTCTTCATGGCGCCGCCAAAGCCGGCCTGCTCATGGCCCTTAAAGTGGGTGAGGCTAATCACGATGTCGGCGTCCATGAGTGCCTGGCCGATCTTTGCCTCGCGCACGTACTCGCCGCCCTCGACCGGAACGAGCGCCTCGTCGGTGCCCTTGAGGCCGTCGGCGATGATGATCTGGCAACCCGTGGCATACGGGGTAAAGCCGTTCTGGTAGGCGGTGTCGATGTGCTCGAGCGCGTTTTTGCGGCTGCCCACATAGAGCGTGTTGCAGTCGGTGAGGAAGGGTTTGCCGCCCAGCTCCTTCACGACGTCTGCGACGGCGCGGGCGTAGTTTGGGCGCAGAAAGCTCAGGTTACCCAGCTCGCCAAAGTGAATCTTGATAGCGACGAACTTGTTCTCGAAGTCGATCTGCTCAATGCCGGCGCGGCGAATGAGGCGTTTGAGTTTGTCGAGCTGGCTCTCGCGAGCATGCGTGCGCAGGTTGGTGAAGTACACCTTTGCCGGTGCTGCGGGTGCGGTTGCGGTCATAGATCTATCCCCTCGGTCTATATGGCGTTACAGACATAGAGGATGGTACCCGTTGAAGTGGGGTTGAAGTCAAGCGCAACGCCGAGTCGCTAGGCACTCATTGGGGACAGACTTAAATGAGTGCTTGCCGCCCGGCCAGCGAGCCGGCGATCCGGCAAAGACTGTCCCCAACGACTAGTCGTTTAAGAACGTCCCCAATGACTACTCCTGCACCTTGAGGGCTTCGGCCAGGCTGACGCGCTTGATAGAGCGCGTGTGCAGCAGCGCCACGACCAGGTAGGTCGCAAAGCCGATGCCGATGCATGCAGCCATGGACCAAGCGGGCACGTAGATCTCGATATTGCCGTTGTAGGCGAGCAGCATCGAGCGGAAGATGGCCGTGAGCGAGCCAATAATGACCGGCAGGCTCAGCACGAGCGACGCCGCCACGCACAGCGTGATCGAGCGGATGTACAGATGCGAGATCTCGCTATCGCGATAGCCAAAGACTTTCATGTAGCTGATCGAACGGGCGCTGTGGTCGATCACCGCCTTGGTCAGCAGGTACATAAACAGCAGGAAGATAAACACCGCGAGCCCGACCATCATGCCGATCATTTTGCTCATCATGCCGATGAACTGGTCACCCACGGCGCGCATGTCGTCGGGCGTGGTGTCACCGGCAAAGTAACGAGCATCGAGGTCGAGCTTCTCGTCGCTCACATAGCCGTTAAAGTAGGCGGCGTCGTTGCCGAACAGCTCGTTAAAGTCATCGATGCTCATATAGATATTCATGTCCGACTTTGAACCCCAGATGCAGTCCTTACCCGCGTACTCAAGAGAATAATCCCGAGCCTCGTACTTGTCGCGAAGCTCGACCTTCTGGCCCTCGCTCCAGCCAAACTTATCGAGCAGACCGCCGCCAAAGACGACGCGCCCGTCGCCGACGTTGAGGTCTTTCCAATAGCGCGAATGAGATGAAATGCCGTAGACAGAGATGGCCTCTGTGCCGTTTCCCTCGCCGCGGTCGTATTGCAGCTGGTAAACGGCATATTTCTCGGCCTGCGCGATTGCGCCCGCGCCGTTGTCGGTCGTGTTGATCGGGTGAATGTCGTCGTTGTCGGTGTCGATCTTAGAGGCCTTGTCGATCAGGTCGATGGCCTCATCGCGGTCGCAGCCGAGGGCATCGGCAAGGTCATCGAGGCGCGCATAAAGCGCATCTTTCTTGTCCTGGACCTTGGCGAGCGCGTCCTGCGCCGCGGCCAGGCTCTCGGCAGACGGAGACGCGGTCGCGGCATCGGCTGCCGTCTGCGCCGCATCGGCCGCGTCGTCAAGCTCGTCATCGGCATCCTGGGCGGCGGAGAGCAGCGCGCCGTCAATCGACTGCAAGCGCTCGAGCGCCGCCCACTGCCCGCGCTCCTCGGCAGTACCCTCAAGCTCTAGCGGAGCCTTGAGCGTGTACTGGTGCTCGGCGACCAGGCTTGTCTCCAGGTTGTCCGCATAGTGCGTCATCGTGGGCAGGATCGCCAGGCCAAAGAGCAGCAGCAGCGAGGCAAACGCAATGCCCACGAAGAGCGTGGCGAAGTTGCCCAGGTTGCGCAGGAAGATGCGCAGGCGAAAGCGCGAGACAAAGCCCATGCGCTCCGGCAGCTGCAGGCCGCGCTTGGTGCCCGATTTGCCGCTCGCCTCGTGACGAAGGAACTGCAACGGCGTCTTGCCCATCTTGCGAAGCAGGCCCACCAGCGTGATGAGGATGAGCGCGGCAGCGGGAACCACGGCGCACTTCACAAAAATCTCCCAGCTCCAGTACACCTGGAAGGGAGGCAGGCTGTACGAACCGTAATAGAGGCCGCGCATGGGCTCGGTAAAGAACGCGACGCCGAGCGCGGTGCCCAAAAGCGCCGCGACCACGCCCACGATGGCGGGAAGTGCCAGGTAGTGCAGCACGATCTCGCGGCGGCGATAGCCGCTGGCGAGCAGCGTGCCAATGATGGCGCTCTCCTCCTCGATGGTGGCGTCGGTAAGGACCACAAAGACGAACGCCATGATCACGATGATAATGTTGAGCAGCGTCATCCACATCATGGAGTCGCCGTCTACGTCGTCGCGCGCGTAGCCAATACCCTGGTTGGAATCGGCGTCGATCAGATCGTCCACGCGCGCATCGGCATCGGTCAGCGCCTCGACCATATCCTGCTCCGCATCGATGCGATCCGCGGTGGGGAGGTCGCGATCGGTAAAAGCAAAGGAGTAGGTGTAGGCAGGTGCACCACCGGCATCCTCGAGCGCGGCAAAGCCGGCGTCGGTGACCTCGGCCACACCATAGGTGATGGTGTTCACCGTAAAGTCCGAATTGTTGAGGAACAGCGCCTGGCTATCGGGCTGGGTCATGATGCCGCAGATGGTGTAGGTGCGGCCCTCAAGCTCAACCTTATCGCCCACGACAAGGTCGTTGTTGGTGGCAAAAACTCGGTCGATAGCCACCTCATCGTCCGTCTTGGGCTGCTTGCCTTCGCAGTAGGACGCGATATCGACCTTGGTGCGGTGCGCATAGGTGCGCAACGTGCGCTTGGTGCCGTCGTCGCCGGCGGTCTTTTTGATGATGGCGTCGATGGAGAAATTCTTGTAGAGCGTGACGCCGCCGACGTCGTCGGCTGCATCCTCGGCTGCCTTGAGCTGGTCGTCGGTAGCCTCGAAGGAGGTGGTCACGCGGCCGTCCTCAATCGTGTACGCATCGCGCATGTCGTCGATAAGGCAACCGATGGAATGCGCCGCGAGCAAAAAGCCCGAGGTGAGAGCGATGCTCCCGCACATAAGCAAAAAGATGCCCAGGTACTTGCCGATATTGCGGCGCAGCTCGCGCGGGAGTCGCTTTGCGAGAGGTGTCATGGCATCGCCTACCAATCGAGCTCGGCGGCCGCAACGGGCGACTCGTTGAGCCCATCCTCGACGATGCGGCCGTCGCGCAGGCGCAGCACGCGGTTGGCCATGCGGGCGATGGCGGCGTTGTGGGTGACGATGATGATGGTGCAGCCGTAGGTGCGGTTAACATCCTCCATGAGCTGCAAGATTTCCTTGGATGTCTTGTAGTCAAGCGCGCCGGTGGGCTCGTCGCACAGCAGCAGGCCCGGGTTTTTGACGAGTGCGCGGCCGATGGCGCAACGCTGCTGTTGGCCGCCCGAGACCTGGCGCGGGAACTTGTTGCGGTGCTCGTAGAGGCCCAGCGAACGCAGCAGGTCGTCGACATTGAGCGGGTTTTTGGACAGGTGCGCCGTGACCTCGATGTTCTCCTTGATGGTGAGATCGGGCACTAGGTTGTAGAACTGGAAGACAAAACCCAGCTCACGGCGGCGATACTCGCCCAGATCGGTAGGTTTGAGCACCGTGAGGGCGCAGCCGTCCACCATGATGGAGCCACCGTCGGCATCCTCCAGGCCGCCGATCAGGTTGAGAAAGGTCGACTTGCCCGAGCCCGAGGGCCCCAGCATGACGCAGATCTCGCCGCGGTTGATGGACGTGTCGATGCCATCGAGTACCGTCAGGCGCGCATCACCGTCGCCGTAGTGTTTCCTGAGCCCGCTGACCTGGACATAGGCTTGCTTTGTCGACATGCTATCCCCCGTTGTTAGCCTTCTGCTACTTTTCTAGGGTAATAGTAAACCCAGGCGAACTATTTTTAAGCGACAGGCGCGATTTTTTCCAAACCAGTCATTGGGTACTCATTGGGGACAGACTTAAATGACTGAAACCACTCATTTAAGTCTGTCCCCAATGAATGCCGGGACTGTCCCCAAGTGCCGGCAGGAAAGGAACGTCCCCAAGTGCCGACATATTGGGACAGTCCTTGCCGGCACGACCGGCGGGCCGGCGAATCGACAAAGACTGCCTCCGATGACTAGCCGTTTAAGAACGTCCCCGATGACCAGGTAGCTAGGCGTGGGATTTGGCGCGGGTGAGGGCCAGGCCTACGGCGGCGATGGCGGCGGCGAAGAGCACCGTGACGCCCAGGTCGCAGGCGATGTCGCCCAACACGGTGGCCGTTAGATCCGAGGCAAGCGCCTTGCCGATCGCGTCGTTCACCCAAAACGTCGGCACAAAGTGCGCCACCGTCTGCACGGCCGAGCCCATGAGCGACAGCGGCATCCAGGCGCCGCCCAAAAACGTCATGAGCATGCCGAGTAAGTTGCCCACGCCGTTGATCAGCTCCTCGCGCGCGCCCAAGCTCGACAGGGTAAAGCCAACGGCCAGCGGCGTGCACGCCAGGGCAAGCGTCGCCGCCAGCGCCAGGCACACGCGACCCACACCGACCTCGGCGACCGCGCCGGCAAAGCCCACGACACCCACCATGCTCGACACGAACCAGATGCAGACGGTAAGCACCGCGGCAGCCGCGAACACAGCAAGCGAACGCTGGCGCTCGGAGACCGGGCCGGCCTCCATGCGGCGCACGCGCTCGGGCTCGTTCATACCCGAAAACACCAGTCCCACCGAAACGATGACCGATGAGATGATCGCGTACGCGCCAAAGTTGAAGTACGACTCGAGCGTGGCTGCGGCAGTCGAGTCAACCTTGACCTGCTCGATCTGGACCTCCGCGCGCTTTGCGGCGGCGTGCTCGGCGGTCTTGGCGACACTGGCCCCGGAGGCAGCAGGCTCAAGCACCGCCGCAGCGCCCGCGAGCGAGATCCACCGCGAAACCTCGGCAGACGAAAGCGCCGCCGCCATGGTGCCGGAACCGTAGGTCACATCGAGCTTGGGCAAGTCCTCCCCCGCACGGGCGGCCGCAACAAGATCGTCCTCAAACCCCTCCGGGATAAAGAACACGCAGTCGGCGCTGCCCTTGGCGCTGTTGCTCTTGGAGAGCGCGTCCGCAAGGTCGTACGTGTCGTCGCCGACGCCCGTGACCAGGTCAAAGCGCGAACCCAGGTGCCTGGTAAGCGCACGCGAAAGATCGCTGCCGTCGCGGTCGACCACAATCACGTTGGCGTCGTAGGGCTTGTACTCGGTCAGCTGCGACGAGTTCCAGCTGACCGAGGCCGCAATGAACACGCCCATGAGTGAAATGAACACCGTGTAGATGAGCAGGTAGAACGGGTGCGCGAGCGCCATGCGAAGCGCGGTCTTAAAGGTGCTCATAGCGGCTCCTTCCAAAGATCAGCGTAGCGGCGGCGACAAACACCAGGGCCATGAGGACAAGCGCACCGGCGCGAACGACAAAGGGACCCAGATCCTCAAAGAAATACAGGCGGTTGAACATATCGCAGATGAGCTTGACGGGGTTGAGCCAGCACTCGGCCGGACAGGCGCGGGCAACATCGTCGGCAAGCGCCATCGCCGGCTCGCCGTAGAGTCCGGCGAACAGGGCGCACGTGGTGGCAAAGCCCGTGAGGATGCCCGATTTGGACGCCTTGCCGCCCTTAACGGGAAGCGTCCCCACAAAAAGCCCCAGGCCCGTGGCAGCAAGCGCAGATGCGGTGCCGCCCGCCAGGCACAGCCCCTCGCGCCCGCCAAAGTCGATGCCGACCACCAGGCGCACGTAGCCGATCGCGATCGCCATCGAGGCAAATGAGACCAGCCACGAGCCGACAAAAATGCCGGCCAGCGACGCCGTCTTGGAGACGCCGCCCACGCAGCGGCGCGCGCCGAGGCCGGACAGATTGGGCTGCAGATCGACGACGGCCAGGGCCGCAAACTCGGAAGACATCATCGCGACCAGGCCAAAGAGCGCGTAATAGTAGATGGTCGTACCGTCGGGCGTGGTGCGCGTAAGGCTCACGCGGCGAGTGCCGCCCTTAAGCGACAGGGCGCGCGCAACCGCCTCCGGGTCGGCGAGCGCCGCCGGGTTGTCCTGGGCAATCTGGCGCATGAGCTCGGCATTTTGCGTATACGAGCTCGCCACCGTCTCCAGGATGCTGCGGTCGGTGAGCACCGTACTGGCGCGCGAGCTATCGTAGCTCGAAAGCAACGTAAGCTTGGGCGCGCCCGCGTCGTCGACCGTGTAGACGCCCGCAACCTCGCCGGACTTGAGCGCATGGTTCGCCTCGGCCGCGTCGTCGCACTCGTGGATCTTAAGCAGCTGGTCGTCGCCCTCCTTGGCAAGCGACGTCGCCACGTCCTTAAAGGTCGAAGCGTCCCAGGCCTCGTCGGCGACAACGGCTACCGGCACCGGATCGACCTTGCCGTCGGAGCTGAGGTTCGCAAACATAAACATGAACATCGTGGAAAGCGCAATGGGAAAGAGCGCGCCCCAGACCCATGTGCTCGGCCGGCGCAGCAGCGTCTTGACCGTGATAATGATGGTGTTGATCATGGCTGCCCCCTAGTCGCGTAGCTCGCGGCCGGTGATCTCGAGGAACACGTCGTTGAGGGTCGGCGGCTCGCTCCACACGCGACCGAGTGCCACGTCGGCGGCGCGCAGCGTGTCAAGGATGTCGACCAGATTATGTGGGCTCGCCTCGCAGGTGCAGATGAGCTCGCCGCCGGACAGCTCAACCGAAAGCACGTGCTCCAGAGCGCGCAGCCGCTCGACCGTGGCGGGCTCGACGGCGCCGACCTCGACGGTCACGCGCTCGCCCATCTGAATCATGCGCTTGAGCTCGTCGTTGGTGCCCTGCGCCAGCACGCGGCCGCCGTCCATGATCATGATGCGGCTGCAGATCTGCTCGACCTCCTCCATGTAATGGCTGGTATACACCACCGTGGCGCCCTCGTCGCGCAGGCGGCAGATGCCCTCCAGAATGGCGTTGCGGCTCTGCGGATCGACTGCCACTGTGGGCTCGTCAAAGAAGATGAGCTCGGGCTTGTGCGCGATGCCGCAGGCAATGTTGAGACGGCGTGCCAAGCCGCCCGAGAGCTTTCCGGGGCGAAACTTGGTAAAGTCGCCCAAGCCGACAAAGTCGATCGCCTCGTCCACCAGCGCGCGGCGGCGCTTGCGGTCGTTGACGTAGAGGCTGCAGAAATAGTCGATGTTTTCGCGCACGGTGAGCTCGTCAAACACCGCCACCTGCTGTGGCACCACGCCGACGCGACGCTTAAGGTCGTAGCGGGTGGGCGTCATGGGCTCGCCGAACAGCTCGATGGTGCCCTTGTCGTAAGCGAGCAGCTGCAGGATGCAGTTGATGGACGTGGTCTTGCCCGAGCCGTTGGGGCCCAGCAGGCCAAAGATCTCGCCAGGGGCAATACTCAGGTTAAAGTGGTCGAGCGCGATAAGATCGTCGTAGCGCTTGACGAGGTTTTCGACGTGGACGATATCTGTCATGAGGCGGCCCTTCTGTTGGTCGTGGCCCGGTACGATTGCATCATCGCAGGAGAGGACGGCGCGCACCAGTGAGCTTTGTCACGAGTGCGAGGGGGCAGAGGCGAAACCCCCGCTCGCGCGAGCGATCGACGCCGCTTTGCCGCGCGGGAGGAATGTCACGGTTGCCCCGGGCGGCGCCTCCCCCGCGCGCAGCATCGCGTACAATACCCGTATGAACAGGCTTTTCGACAAATCGATTGTGCTGGCGTGCTGTATTGCGGCCGCCATGGGTCTTGCCGTGGACGCTCGTCTGGTTGTGGCGTTTTGCCTTGGCGTTATGGCCACCTCGGCGTCGGAAGTCGCACGAGAAGAACACGCCCATCGCGCGAGCGAGGCCGCGAGCTACGCTTACATCATCGCTGCCGTCTTCGTGCCGCCATTTATGCCGTTCGCACCCCTTGCCTTCTATGACATCGCGCGACGCGTGCGCCGTGAACGCATCTGGCCCGCGCTGGCGATTGGCGCCGTGTTTGTCTGCGCGCTTGTCGCGGACCTTCGTGGCGGCGTGCTCACCACCCGAACGCTGTTGCTAACCGCCATCCTTTCGATCGCTGCCACGTTGCTGTCGCTGCGCACCGCGCAGCTGGAGCGCGAACAGGATCGCATGCGTCGCACCCGCGACAAGCTGCAAGAACGCGCCCTGGTACTCGAGGCACGCAACCGCGACCTCGCCGACCGCCAGGACTACGAAGTCGAGCTCGCAACGCTCGCCGAACGCGCCCGCATCGCGCGCGAGATCCACGATAACGTGGGCCACCAGCTCACGCGCGCTTCGCTCCAAACCGAAGCCTTGCGCGTGGTCCACGCCAACGAGCCCGGCGTCGCCGCCGATTTCGCCGATGTCAAACGCACGGTTGACGAGGCGCTCCAGCTCGTGCGCGCCAGCGTCCACGCGCTCAACGACAATGCAACCAACCTCTCCGTGCAGCTCGAGCGCATCGTTGAAGGCGTACGCTCGGACAGCGGCCCACAGATTGAGCTTGAAGTTTTGGCCGAGCATGCGCCCGCCAACGTCGCCAACTGCTTTGCGGCGGTCCTGCGCGAGGCGCTCTCCAACACCATGCGCCACGCTTGCGCCCAGACCGTCACCGCACGATGCATGGAGCATCCGTCGTTTTACCAGCTCATCGTTACCGACGATGGCGTGGGCGGGGTCCAAGCAATCGGCCGTGGCGCCGCGGAGGGCATGGGGCTCGTCTCCATGCGCGAGCGCATCGAGGCGCTTGGCGGCACCTTCACCGCCGGTCCGCGCGCCGGCGCCGGCGGCTGGCGCGTGTTTGCCACCGTTCCCAAACAGCAAGGAGATGAGGACCGATGAGGCTCATAGTTGTCGATGACGACCACTTGGTAGTCGATTCACTCAAGATTATCCTAGGCGCCCAGCCGCAGATCGAGGTGGTGGGTACCGGCGCCAATGGCGACGACGCGGTCGCGCTCTACGCTGAGCACACGCCCGACATCGCGCTGCTCGACATTCAGATGCCGGGGCGCGACGGACTTTCGGCGGCACGCGAGATCCTTGAGCGCGACCCTGCGGCGCGCGTGGTGTTTCTGACGACATTCTCGGATGACGAGTACATTGTGTCGGCGCTTAAACTGGGCGCCCGCGGCTATCTGATCAAAACCGATGTCTCCGCCATTCCACCGGCGTTGGCGCAGGTCATGGACGGTAAACGCGTGCTCGAGGGTAAGGCGATCGAGGATGTCGACTTTGATGGGGCGGACGCTGAAGCCGGTGCGACCCGCCGGCCCGCGGCCTTTGCCGGTCTGACCGACCGCGAGTTCGAAGTCGCCGAGCTCATCGCCCGCGGTCTCGACAACAGGGAGATCGCCGCCACAGCCTACATGGGCGAAGGCACCGTGCGCAACCACATCAGCTCGATCCTGGCCAAAATGGACCTGCGCAACCGTACGCAGATCGCCATCGCCTACCTGCGAGGGCAGTTGCCCGAAGATTGACCGCCCCGGCAGAGTAAAATGGCTGTTACCGATTTAATGCCATTTCAAAACTATGTCGGTTTACTACGATGAATCGCCCACCTTCGATCACGGCAAATTGAGCGCTTGCAAAACCGCAGGTAGAACGCTTGCGATATTTAGAAAAATGCAGTCATGGTCGGGAATGTCGAATTCGTCGTAGTAAACCGGCATAGTTTTGTTCGGTCGGCCCTGCACGAGCGCCTCCGCAAGGCTCGCGGGACCAAAATGATCTGCTTTCTTCCGCCCGCGGAGATCGGCTGACGGCGCTCGCCACGAAATGGGCCCATCTACTACGTTTGACTCGATACCCCCGACCATAACCGCTATTCATGAAAAATCGCAGGCGTTCTACCTGCGGTTTTCATTTCGCATTGCTTGCCGTGGTCGAGGGCTGCCGCCTAAACGTAGTAGATGGGCCCATTTCGTGGCAGACGAGTCACGCGATAGCCCTCGCGAGGCCAAAATAGTCCGTTTTCCTCCGTCCACGGGAGTTAAAGGGCTGTTACGGATATGCTGCCATTCCAAAACTACGCCGGATTACGGAGCTAAAGTCGGAGCCCTCATCCATACCCCCTATTTTTGAAAAACAACAGGCTATCTACCTGCGGGTTTGTTTTTGCGATTTTCTGTATGGTCGGAGGTTCGCTATCCAGTCCCGTAATCCGGCATAGTTTTGTTCGCAGCGGCACAACCGCGCGCTCACGCGCGGGGCCCGCGGGGCATTTTTGCC
>NZ_QSFR01000014.1:35424-55999 GCF_003467925.1 Collinsella sp. AM43-1
GGCGGGGCATTTTTGCCCCGCCGGCCCCTATTCCAGTTCTACCCCTGCGCTACTCCGGCTTGGTTTCTACCGTGGGAGTCTTGTCCGCTGCGACTGGGGTGCGGGCGGTGTCCATAGTCAGGCAGTGCTTGGGGCAGCTCTCGATGCACTCACCGCACACCACGCAGGCATACGGGTCGATCGACCACGTTCCACCCTTGCGATCGACTGCGAGCGCGCCCGCCGGACAGCGACGCGCACACATGCCGCAGCAGATGCACGCGTCCATGTCGTTGACGATATGCCCGCGCAAGCGCTCGGGTGCCGCGAGCTTCTCCTGCGGATAGCACACCGTTACCGGCTGCTTGACCATAGAGCCCAAGGCCGTCTTGGCAAATGTCAGCAAACTCATGCCGCGCCTACCTTTCCGTGCAGCTAATGCAGGGGTCGATGGTCAGGATAATCATGGGCACGTTGGCAAGGAGCACGCCCTGCAGCGCATGTGTCAGACCCGCCAGGTTCTGCGACGTCGGCGTGCGCACGCGGAAGCGGTCCAGGTTCTTGGTGCCGTTACCGCGCACATAGTAATACGCCTCGCCGCGCGGCTGCTCAATCACAACCTCGCCGCGTGCGCCGTCGGCCGGCGTAAGCTTGGTGCGCCCGCCGATCCCGTCGTGCGGAATCTTGCCCACAAGCTCCTTAATGATGTCCATGGCCTGCGTGACCTCGGCACAGCGCACCTGGCAGCGGGCATAGCAATCGCCATCGGTGGCGACAACCGGCTCAAACGCAGCCAGGTCCGCATAGGCACCGTCGCTAAACATGCGCACGTCGTAGTCCACGCCCGAGGCGCGCCCAAACGGGCCGACCATCGACAGATCCAGCGCGTCCTTCTTGCTGATCACGCCCACGCCATGCAGGCGCTCGCCACAGCTGACGTCGTCCAAAAACGTATGCACCAGGGCCTCGTAGTCGGGACGCATGGCATCGAGCGTCTGGACAATGCCAGCCAGCTCGGAGTCCTCAATGTCGTGCTTTAGGCCGCCGATCTCGTTAATCGAAAGGATCACGCGGCCACCGCACGTGCTCTCGAAGATCTTGAGAATCTGCTCGCGCAGGGTCCACGACCGATAGAACAGCGCCTCGAAGCCAAAGGCATCGGCGAGCAGGCCCAGCCACAGCAGGTGCGAGTGGATGCGCGAAAGCTCGTGCAAAATAGTGCGGATATACTGCACGCGGCCGGGCACCTCGATGTCGAGCATGCGCTCGCAGGCGCTGGCATAGCCGTAGCTGTGGCCCACGGCGCAAATGCCGCAGATGCGCTCGGCGATGTAGCCAAACTGGTGCATGTCGCGCTTTTCGGTGAGCTTCTCGAGTCCGCGGTGCACAAAGCCGATCTGCGGAATTGCCTCGATGACGCGGTCGTCCTCGATCACCAGGTCCAGATGAAGCGGCTCGGGCAGCACCGGGTGCTGCGGGCCAAACGGAATTACGGAGCGATGAGCCATGGACCTTACGCCTCCTTTTTCTGCTTGTCGCGGGCGGCCTTGGCGGCAAGCGCCGCACGGACCTTGGCCGCTTTCTCGGGATCCATGGCGGCGAGCTTTGCCTCCATCTCGGCGGCCTCGAGCGCGGCCTTCGCAGCGGCATCGTCATGCTGGGCATCGGAGCCGGCAGCAGCAGCGGGCTGAGCAGCGGCAGTGCCCGCAGCATCGCCGGCACCCGCGGCACCCTCCCCCGCAGCAGCCGCAGCCGCGGCGACCTTCTCGGCCGCGGCCTTGCGCGCCTTGGCCTCGGCGGCCGCGCGGACTTTCATGGCCTTCTCGCGCGCAGCCTTCACCTCGGGCGTGATGACGCTCATGGGTTCGGCAGTCGAGACCTGGTAGAAAAAGCCCTTAAAGTCGATCTGCATGTCGGTGATGGCAAGACCAAACAGGTCGTGGGCCTCATTTTCAAACGGGAACACCGCGGGGTAATACGAGCTGATGGACGGAATCTCCTGGTACTGGTCGATGCCCTCGACCACCAGGTTCTCGATCGCATAGCTGCCGTCCTGCGCAATATGCTCCTGAGCAGCACGGACGTTGATAAACGTATAGACCAAGCGATACGAGCCGTCGTCGACGTTGCGCTCGGCATGCATTTGCACAAAGCGCGCGCCGACGCCCTTGAGCGCCTGGACATGCGACAGGAGCTTGTCGATCCCGACGGTGGTATAGATAGCCTTTTGCATTACTCGGCCTCCTTTGCAGCGGCGGGCGTCTCAGCAGGTGCGTCGCCAGCGGCGGGCGCAGCAGGCTTCCCGGCAGGCGCGTCACCGGCACCGTCAGTCCCGGCCCCCGCAGCCACAAACCCGTCCTCGCCCAGCTCAACGCCACCGTCCCAGGTAGCGGCACCGCCCACGGTGAGCGGATCGCCACCGGCGCGCAACACGGTCTCCTTCTGGTCCAGGATGCCGCACGCCTCCACGATGGCATCGATCACCGTCTCGGGGCGAATGGCGCACCCGGGCGCGTACACGTCCACGGGAATCGCGCGGTCCACGCCGCCGATCACGTTGTAGGCATCGCGGAATACGCCGCCCGAGCATGCGCAGATACCGCAGGCCACCACGCACTTGGGCTCGAGCATCTGGTTGTAAATCTGACGCACGACGGGCAGGTTCTGGGCATTGACCGACCCCGTCACCAAAAAGATATCCGCATGCTTGGGGTTGCCGGTGTTGACCACGCCAAAGCGCTCCGCATCGAACAGCGGCGTGAGCGAGGCCAGCACCTCGATATCGCATCCGTTGCAGCTCGAGCCGTCGTAATGAATAACCCACGGCGAGCGCGACATTTTATGATCCATGGATGCCGCCTCCTAAATAAACACGTCGACGAGGATGGGCATAAGGTTGAGCAGGCCAAACACCAGCGCCACGCCCCAGCCGAGCTTAAAGCAGCTGCGCCAGGTGCTGCGTGCGAAGGTGTTGTCGATCAGCACCTCGACAAAATACGTCGCGGCCATCACGACCAGGGCTACGACCCAGCTCACCGGGTTGTCCCAAACAAAGAACATGCCCACCCACATCAAAAACAGCACGGTCTCACACCAGTGCATAAGGGTCATCTTGGCCAGCGTGCCGCCGCTCATCTCGGTGGCGACGCCCTGGACAATCTCCTGATGCGCGTGATGCGAGTACGAAAGGTCGAACGGCGACTTGCGTAGCTTGATGGTGAGCACCGCAAGCAGCGCCAAGAAAATGGGCGCGCTGTACACGATGATGGGCGCCGACTGTCCGGTCACGGCGATGGAATCAAAGCTATCGGTGGCAAGGTACAGGCCCACGCTCATCAGCAGAACGGCGGGCTCGTAGCTCATGACCTGCAGCAACTCGCGGTCGGCACCGACCTGGGCAAACGGGCTTTGCGTCGAGGCGGACGCCAGCACCACAAAGATCGCGGCGAGCGTAACCATAAAAGCGCACAGCAGCGTGTTGGAGCCCGACACAAAGATGCCGCCGCCCACGACGGTAAAGATGAGCGCGCACGCCATATAGGTATCGTCCATGGTGTTTACGCTGGCAGGGGCCTTGCGCAGCAGCTTGGCAACGTCGTAGAAGGGCTGCAGCAGGCGCGGGCCCACGCGGCCCTGCATGCGAGCCGAAAGTTTGCGGTCGATGCCGTCGATCAAGCCGCCCGCAAGCGGCGCCAGCAAGGCAAACGCCACGGTGCCAATAAAGATGCCCACGACGCCCGAACCTTCGAAATACTTGCCGCGCAGCACCGAGGGCGCGCTCATGGCAAGCCGCTCGGGCCCAATCCATGCGCAACACAGCAGCGCAAACAAGATAATGCTGCAGCATACGACGCTACCCGCGGGGCCAATACGCTTCTCGCCAAGGGCGTCCTCCGAGTACCAATTGCGCTTTTCGGCCTTCACCTCGTGTCCCATCGAGCCGCGGAAATGGCGATATTTGTCGGTTCCCACGCCCGAAAGGTACACGTTGACGTGCGGTTTGTTGCTCACGCGGAATGACGTCAGCAGCACCACGGCGATAAAAGCCACGATAACCACCATCAGATACATGGCGTCCTTGCCAATAACGTACGGCACGCGGCCAAACACCATGGCCAAGTAAGGCGACACCAGACCGCTCGAGATAACCGGAAACGCCACGCAGCACAGAATCAGCAGCGCGGCGATGGTGTTGAGGGCCATCCATTCGGTCTTATGGACATTGACCTCAACGTTTTGAGCCGTGGGGTCGACGCCCGAAAGCTTGGCAAGCCACTTGCCCCAGAAGTAAAACGTCGCGGCCGAGCCAAAGGCAAGCACCATGATCATGAGCACGTTGCCGGTCTGCGCAAACGCCACCAGGGCGCCCCACTTGGACACGAGCATGCCAAACGGCGCCACAAACATGCCCATAATGCCCAGCATCATCAGACGCGTCAGGTGCGGCATGCGGCTGAACATGCCGTCCATGTCCTCGATATTGCGGCTGCCGATATGATGCTCGGCCGTGCCCACGCACAGGAACAGCAGCGACTTGGCCACCGTGTGGAACAAGATCAGGAAGATGGCCGCCCATACGGCCTCGGGCGCGCCGACACCCAAGCAGGCACTGATGAGGCCCAAGTTGGAAATGGTGGAGTACGCGAGCACGCGTTTGGCGTTGCTCTGCGAGATGGCCATGAGTGCAGCGAGCAAAAACGTGATGGCACCCACACTCGTGACCATAAAGCCGGTCACGGGGTAGATGGCATAGAGTGGGCTCAGCTTGACCATCAGGAACACGCCGGCTTTGACCATGGTTGACGAGTGCAGCAGGGCGCTCGTGGGAGTGGGTGCAACCATGGCACCCAACAGCCAAGTGTGGAACGGCATCTGTGCGGCCTTGGTGAGCGCGGCGAGCGACAACAGGATGACCGGCATCACCAGCAGCGCGGACTGCGCGGTTCCGGTGCCGGAAAGCTCGATCATGCCCGAGATGGTCAGCGGCATGCCGTTAACGTGCAGATACATAAGTCCGGCCAAAAACGCGATGCCGCCCAGCATGTTGAGGATGATTTGGGTAAAGGCGTTCTTGATGGCCTCGGGCGTACGCGTGTAGCCAATCATAAGGAACGAACACACGGTGGTGATTTCCCAGCCGCAGAACAGCCACTCAAGGTTGTCGCTCGTCACGATGACGAACATGGCCGAGAGGAACAGGAACATGAGCGCCAGGAACTGCGGGCGACGGTCGGGCGCGGTCTGCCCGCGCAGCGCGGCCTCGTGCTCGTCATGGGCCTGGAAGTCCTTCATGTAGCCCAGGGCATACAAGCAGATTAGACTGCCAACGATGCCGACGGCGAGGACCATGATCACGCTCATGTAGTCCAGGTAGAGTGGCGTTGCCGTGACGGCTTCGGCCGCGGGCAGCGTCATGGCTGCAAAGGCGAGCGAGCCCACCAGCTGGACTATGCCGAGCACCGTGGTGAGCGCGTTCCTATATTTGTACGCGTTGTACAGGATGACAGCGCACAGGATGACGTCGATAACGGAACTGATGATCGAGAGCACATGCGAGGTGCCGGGGGCAACCTCAAAGCTCTGCGGACCCGTGCCAAAAAACATGACGGCGACTACAACTGTCACCGCCATAATAATGCCGGAGCCTATGAGCCCCGCCGCATCGCGGGCGCGGTCACCGCGCGCGAGCAGCATGCCCAGCGCCAGTACCAGCGGAAACAGGGTAAGGAAATACAGTAGCGTCATACCATCACTCCCCCATGCTAAAACGCTGCAATTGTTTAACGTTATAGCTCAATTGAGGAGTAGCGGCGGCGGGTTTTCGGTCAACTGGGGAGTTTTAGGCGTACGGGGTAAGGGCACGCCCGCATTGGAGCAGAGGGGCGGCAAGAAAAATGCGCCCCTGTGGGTGCACCATCCCGTTTGCTATTCCGCCTTTTTAACGCGCGGCTTGCGACCGCGCGGCTTATCGACCAGTGCGGACTCACCGCTCTCGCGGTACTGACGGCACCAAGCCTTGACCGAAGACTCGCTAGGAATCTTGTGCTTGATCATGGCCTCGCGAACCGTTAAGCCGTTTTCCAAGCGGTCCTTGACCACGGCGAGCTTAACTTCGTACGAATAGGTGTGATGATGCGAACCGGCGTTGAGAACGGCGTCGGCACCGCCCACGGCATATGCGCGGGCCCACTGACGAGCCGTGGCCTGGGGAATGCCGAGCTCCGCGGCGAGGGCGCGATGACCGACCCCCTCTTGGAGGACCTCGACGGCGCGCTGCCTAACCTCGGGCGCATGCGTGCGAGTCCTTGTTGCTTCCGACATACCTGCCACTTCTTAGCCTTAACCGTTAATCTGCTTTCTTACGTGCATGTTAGATAGTAGCATTTTGCTGTTTGCGCGTAACAGTTAATTGAAAATCGCACGGCGGCATCTGGGCATTTGCCATTAATTTGCAACAGTTCTTTAGGTTTTATTTACGCAGCTAGTTAGCTCGCGGCTCATTGACGGTGTTTTACCAACCAGATTGGTATCTTTTTGTTTGGCTGGTATGGTTTGTGTAATTATTAACCCCTCTTCAGCCCGCACCTACATGTCAACTTTCCACTTACTTTCCAGCTTTCCACCTAGCTTTCCAGCTTTCCACTTAACTTACCACCTAAGGTGGAAAGCTGGAAAGCTAGGTGGGAAGCTGGGGCAGCAGCAGGCCAGGAGAACAAGAAAAGGGGCGGCAACCGGGTGGTTGCCGCCCCCTTTGCGAAGCCAGTTGGCTTCGGAACTAGTGGTCGATGCCGTTGAGGTTCACCCTCGTGAGCGTATAGGTCACATAGTCGGGCGATTGAGGCGTTGCGCTCGCCACGTCACCCTTAACCAGGCTCGCTGTCATCACCAAGCGATAGTTCGCGTAGAACTGCTCACGCTGTTCAACCTGCGTGTTGACCTTAACGGTAAAGGGCAGGCTAAACGTAGTGTCACCGTTCTGCGTTTTGAACTTGCCATTCTCCTTCGAGTCAGTGAAGGTGATCGTGCTACCGGAGGGAGCGACCGCGGCAAGCTTACTCTCCGTCACTGTTACGTAGTTGGAGATATCATCCGTTACACTCTCATACGTGCCGTCGGTTCCGCGGCGCTGCAGCTCGAGCGTGTACACAACAGAGTCTGCGTTCGCAATTGCCTCGGCGGCGTTGCTGAGTCCACCCAGTTCATACGTGGCACCCAGACCAATCGTGCCATTCGCGATCGGACGCAGGTCGTCCACGTTAATGCCAAGCTGCGACTTCTCAGGCGCCGATAGCGTAATGGTCGTATCACCCGTGTCCATGCGATAGTATCCAACGTTACCGCGCTTCGTCATCGCCAGGCTCGAGGTGGCAAGACCAGAATCGCGCGTCGAAAGGTTGGCGGTATAGGACATCTTGGTACAGGCGTCCTCGCCAGACTGCTTGGACAGGGAGATGACCTTGTTGCAGCCGTCCGGCGTAAGACGAATCTCTTCCACTGCCGTACGCACGGTAAAGGATCCGCCCGTTGCACGCTTGCGGATTCCGGCAAGATCATGGTCGAGCGTGAGCCTCAGTGAGTCATCACCCGTATCCGTCACAATCTGTGTAAACGCAGGCGTCGAAGCGTCACACTTCTTCCAATCGCTGCCATTCCACATGTAGTTCTGATCGCCGACGGCAACATAGAACTTCGCAATTGCCGAGGTTCCGCTCGGGAAACTGCTTACTCCCATTAGGTTGTTGTTGGCGCCATAGCGACACAGCGATGTATCGAGCTGATAGAACAGATGGTCGCTCTCTGTATAGTATTGGCTCGGGCTAAACGCAACCGTATCCATGACATCGAGAGAAAGAACGTAGGCGGCACCGTCCTCCGACTTCGAAACCGGAATGCACGCCCCATCTTTTTTGTCGACTACATTCTGCTCATAATTGGACAAGATGCTGTATGTCGATGCCGTACTGTTTTGAATATCGTCGCTGCCATCAGTGCGTAAAACATGATGCAGATTCCAAGATATGCGGCCACCCGAAGAATTCGAGTCAATAGACGAAGCCGTAAAACCGTTGATACTAGCTTGCGTCACGCCGTCGCCCGACTTGGGCACGTTGACAACTAGGTAGACGCTCTCCGATGCACGCTTCTCCCTGCCGGTATCCTTCTCCTTAGGTACCTTTAGCGTATAGCGACTGTTGCTGGGAACGTCAGCACCCGCAACCTTAAACAGCGTCCACTTGCCATCGAGTTTCGCCTTAGCGGTCGCCTCAGCCTCCTTATCACACTTAGTCCATGTGCCGGCGCCATCCTGCGTGGCCGACACATCCAAAATCTCGCTCAGCCATCGCTCCTGATATGGATTGCGCGCAGGATCCCTAAAGCCGTCGTTTCCGCTCAGCGAAACGCTCGTTGCTCCGCCTTCGCCCACCGTATAGTGATACTCTCTGCCACCGGCCTTGCCATCAACGTTCGCATCGATGAGCGTAAGCTGGGTGCCCTGGGGCAACCTTCCGTCGGCACCATTGAAGAGGATACTCTTGCCGAGCCCCTTCATCGAGCCGCCAGCAGCCATATAGCTGTCCCAGCCAAAGTCGACTTCCTTCCCATTGGCAGAATTGTATGTCCAGGTAAGCAGACCCGTCATCGGCTCGCCAAAGCTCGTAAGCACGTGTGCATCTTTTCCAAGGTTAGCGTAGTCTTTTTCTTTAAATTGAGTGCCGTAATCATACGTTGCAGTGAAATCGATCTCGAGCTTGCGCTTAACGATGATCGGCACCTGAACGTTGTAGCTCTGACCCGCCTCGGTAAAGGTAACGGTCAGGAGCGTAAAGCGACCTTTGCCGTTGTCCCAATCGGAGCTTGGGCTAAACGACATATTGTTCTTGCCATTGTTCACTACGCGAAGCGTGGGATTGTTCGACGCGTCATCGTCCTTAACGAATACACCGTTCTTGAGTTGGAACACCTCCGCCTTGGCCGTCACGTGCGGATTGGTGCCATTCTCGTTATTCAATCTGCAAGCGTCGGAGAAGCCGCCGTTCGTGATGATGTTTAGATAGCTCTTGACCGTCGTATTATCGGTACCCGAGATCACCAAAACGGGGAAATCCGCTGTGGCTTGGTTGCTGCTTGTATCATTATTCGAATTGAACTTACTGGCCACGGATGAGGCATCGTAGCTCGACTTATTTTGATAGGCGCCGTTGTCATTAATGCCGCCGATATTCGTGTAGGTGTAGCGATCGGCAACACCGGTGCCTGCCTCGCTCTGGACGGTCGCCGCGGTGTCGATGGTGGCGCCGTCGCCAAACAGGTAGCGATCGGTGGTGTCGTTGTCGGAGGCACGCGCCGCCAGCGTGCTTACGGGGCTCGTGGTCACATACGGGCTCGCTGCCGTGGTGGCGGTATTGTCCGCGCCGTAGAGCGTGATCCCCTTGTCAGGTGCTTCCAGTGTGTCGTTATAGTCACCAAACGCGATATACGACTTCATGTTTACGGCGGCCGCATTGGTCGTGTAAACCATCGGCGGCAGATCACGCGTGGTCTTGCCGTTGCCGAGCTTTACGTTCACGCCCGCTGCGGAGAGGCTATAGCCGTTTGTGTCAACCTCGCCTAAGAGCACGCCCTGCTTAGAGCCCAATTTGTAGGTATTGCTGTCCATGAGCACGTTTACCAGATGGAACTGGCCGCGTCCGTCGCCCGCAATGCCGCCGTTGGAGGTTCCGCCAAACGTTGTGTTAGATACCTTTGTGTTGGTGACGTTGATGACGTCGGCACCGCTGTTAATCGCGCCAAGTAGACCGCCGCTCCACCTGCCCTTGATCGTGGCGCTCTCAATCGCGATATTGTTGCAGGCTATGTTCACATTGCTGAAGTAGTAGCCGATAAGTCCGCCCGAGCATTGGTCGGTGCCGGCAATGTTGATATTCTCGACGCTACAGTCCTCAAACCAGTACGTGTTGGGGCTGCCACTGCTCGTGACCTCGCCAATCAAGCCGCCCGCATTACGGATGCTATTGTTCGTTCCGGTGGCATCGCCGATGATGGCGCTCTTGGCATCGCCTCCGGCATCAATGCGCACGTTGCTTATAGAAATAACGCCTCTATAGGCGCTTCCGACCACACCGCCGGCGCCCATGTACTTATCGGTGTTCGACCCGGTGGCGAGTACATTTACCCCAGAGATGACTGCCGTGCTCGATGCGACGGCTTCCGTGATGCCAATTTTGGTGTTCACCGATACGTTACTGGAGGTATAACCGAACACGCCGCCCACGTAGGGTGTTGTACCCGTGGCGGTTATGGTCGAGTTTTTGCCAATAGTCTTCTCGTATACCCCTGTGGCCGCGGTTGTCCACACGCCGCACGGCGAGGCGATCGCACCCACATAGCCGCCAACGTACTTCTCGCCCGTGACGCTAAGGCCAGTGTATGAGCAGTCACAGAGATTCGCGGGCGCCTGCGTGCCGGAGCCGAAATTGACCATATAGGTCACGTCGTTATCCGTCCTTCGGCTGGTACGGCCCGAGCTGCCAAGAAGCCCTCCTACGCTCTTTGCGCCCAACACGGTGCAGTTCTTCATCTGTACGTTGCGGTAGACGCCACGCGTGTTGCCGTCGTAGTTGGCCGTTGCGCCCGCCAAAAGGCCGGTGCCGATGAGGTCGTTCGATGCCGGTCCCGAGGCAATGCTACCGTTGGCGTCTTTGTACGTGAGCGATACGTTGCAGTTACTAAAGGTGAGGTCTTTGACCTGAGCGCCGTCATTCGCGGTGACGCTCTGCCCCACATTGGTTGAGGTGAACATCACGGTGCTGAATAGGCCGCCCACGCCCGAGACCTTATAGTCGTCATCGGCATATTCGACGACGCCGTAAGTGGCATCTTTGGTGCCCACCGTGATGGTGGCCCCGTTGCCGTCGATCGTTGCCACGTGCGGCGTGATGCGGTCGCGATCGGTGGACGCCTCGTTCGAGCTGCAAGCATTGGAATAGTAACGGCCGCTGAGACCCACGTATCCCGTGCCGTAGCCAGTCATATCATAGGTGGCATTTTCCTTGAACTCCAGGCTCATGCCGATCGATTTCGACGCGCACACGTAGCCCGTTTGGTAGTCGGCAGCGTAGGACGCCACCAGGTAGGGCGAATTTACATCGTCATCATGGTTGAGCGGGCCGTGCCACCCCTGTTTGCCCGGGGCCTTCTGGTCATCGTTTTTGGCGGTTTCGAAATCGCCGGAAGCGCTCGCAGGCTTGCCCACGCAGTCGTAGCTGGCATTTCGCACCTTACCATATTCCTTGTTGCCAAACAGGTAGCCGTTTATCGCCGGGTCCTGCTTATCGCTGCCCCAGTACGCCTTGGAGCCGCGGAACACGCCATAATTAGCGTAGTCAGTATGTGCCGCTCCAGCACCCGCACCCGAGCTAATGATGGCCGAGAGCACCAAAAGGCCCTGGGCGTTTTCCACCGTGGTCACGGGTGCCTCGGCATCAGTGCCGATATACTTGTTGTCGGTGCCCGTGGTAGTGACGCAGGCAGCTCCCTTGTTTGTGAGCTCGTTGATCTTGTAGTTAGCGTTACCGTTTTCGACTTTGCAGCCCTCGCTAAAGGCATAGCCATCAATCACACGACCAACGTAGGGATTGTCGTACTGCCGGAAGTTGCCCGTTCCAAGACCCTGAGACTTGTCGCTGGTTCCAGCGCGCCAAGACGTCCCTGACATATTGCGGAAGATCACACCGCCGCCCGCAATGGCACCAACGTAACCGCCGATGGGAACAAGATGTGGCTTAGTTCCGCCACCAGCAACCGTAAAGCCGGTTGTGGAGTTATCGGGCGTTGTCCCATTCACGGCCACACCGTCGATAATGTTATCGCCGCCAAGGATGCAGCCGATAACGCCACCGAAGAACGGCGTCGGAACACCGTCGGCATCCTTGGCAGAATAAGTAATAGTCGCCGACGCGTTCACATAGCGAATATTCAGATCGCGCACCACGCTGCCGTAACTATAGGGAATAAGGCCGCGAAGCGAACCCTCGTTATTCTCTATCTTGATGGTTGCCTTTTTATCACCTTTAGGGTTGCCAACGATGACGCCACGGAACGGGTTGGCTTTGTTGCCAAAACCGCCAAACGATGCGCCGTCGAGGGTGATCGTATTACCCCCGGTAGGTTCAATACTGTAGTACGCGCTTTGGATATAGCGGTGCATCATCTCGTCGGAAAGTGTGGCCGAAGGATCAGTGGTGTCGCCGGTCTTCTTTTCCCACTTCTTCCCAGTGTCTTTCGCCTGCTTATAGACGTACGTAACCTCATTGTCGGTTTTATTGTCGCTGCGGCGAGTACAGAGCGTACTCTGGTTGACGGCAATGGTGACCTCCCAACCGTCGAGCGCAGTTTGGTTGTTGATGTAGTTGGCGATGGCGTTCATCTCAGTCGCGTCCTTAACGGCATACGGATCGCCATATGTGCCGCATCCCTCTACCAGCTTTGGAATGCGCTGGTTGACTTTAATTTCATGATATTGGACGCCGCTCTCGGTGGCCTTTCCCTTATAAACATAAGGAAGATAGCCACCAAACCAAGGCCTGACGTCACCGTCCTTCTTACCATCAACCGTCACATAGCCGCTCACGGCACCATACGTCGCTTCGTCGTAATACCAAAGCTGCTTGCCCGGGTACTCCGTACTCCCATCAATCTCAGATCCGTATGTCACCTTGCCTGCATCGGCATCGGCATCGGCCTTAGTAAAGGTGTAGTCCGCAGAGCCCGTGCTCGTGCTTCCGTAGCCAAAACTCTCCAGCAGGCTCGCATGGGTGAAGATCGTTTTGTTCTTTTGGCTGGGCAAGCTGATTTGCTCAAACTTTGCCGTCACCTGATCGGCCTCACTGCCTACACCAAGCTTTCCGAACAGCGACGTAGCCGCCTTGGTGTCACTCGTGTACCCAGTAGTCTTGATATTCTTCGCGTTCAGGCTCACGTACTTCTGCATCTCGTTGATGAGCAGAGGCATATAGGCGTTAGCATCCGTGGCGCTGTTGGCGCCGTCGACAATCAGATTGTTGAGCGTAAGACCATCAATTGAGATCTTTCTAATCTTGGTGCCATTGCCGTCGCTGGACCCATACACGTAGCGGCACACGAGCGCGCCCGAAGAGCTTCCGCTTGCTCCATCAGTGTCTTCAGAGCTCTTTCCGTCATTAATAACGGGCCCAACAGTACCACGCAAAGTGACGTTTTTTACTGTGAGATCGCCGTTTGCCACCGTTCGAAAAAGACCGCAGTGCATGTTCTCGTGCTGGGTAGCATCGGAATTTAGCTTGTTGCCATTCTGCTCGGCCTTGATCTTGGAGTAACAGAAGGTAATGGTCGCATTCTCAACCGTCACCTCTCCGCTCGGCTGAGTGGGATAATAGCTGTAGCCGGCCAAATCGATTGTACCCGTTATGGTTATGGAATCATCGAGCCCTGTCGTGCCATTGGGAACGATTGTCGAACGAATACCTTCGGGAGCATAACGGTAAGCAGACCATAAGAGCAGCTTTTCCGCTGTATCGATTTGACTGCCACTAAAGCCGCCTTCACAATTCTTAGAGGCTATGTCGAGGTTGTAGAAGTAGCGGGTATTGCCGTTCGTATTCTGGCTTCGACCGAAAGACGAGCGATTATGGTAGCTGTTGTCTTTTGTGGAATCGCCGTCCATGTCCAGCTTGTTTTTCTGTGTGTGTAGCGAAACGACCGTGTTCCAGTCGGCGTCCATGAGCTTGCTGCCGTTGTTTGGTTTTACACCGCTGCCAACCCATTCATCGAAGGACGTTACGCCCGGTGCAACGATGGCCCCCTCGCCGCTGGGCACCCTATAGGCGGTATCCCAATAAGCCCTGTCCTCCAAGTACAGGCCTAGGTAGCTCTCGACGCCATATGTCGTCTTATCATCCACCTTGCAGCCGCGGCAAACTAGAACGCCGAGCGTCTGAGCGGCGCCTGCATTAATCTTTGTGCCCGAGAGATCGATGGCGTAGTTGTTGATAATCCAGTGACCGCTGGCTGCGTATACGAGGCCGCCGACCTCGGTAGAGTCGCTTGCAGCCACAGTCGTGTTGTTGGTCGTTTTGAGGGCGTAGGTGCTGCCGCTGGTGTTTGCAGCAGCATCGCCAATGGTGACGATGGCGTTGCCCCAGCTGTAGCCCAAAAGGCCACCGGCACCGTTGAGCGCATCACCGTTCCTACCGACGTTCATCTTGAATGAATTGAACGAAAGGCCCGAAATGTTCACGTACTTATCAGCTGAGTTGGCTATTGTCCCTGCATTGTAGGTACTCTGTGCGATGCAGCCGATAAGACCACCGACTTGGGCAATCTTGCCGCCGGCGCAATCGCCGGTTTTGATTTCGCCGCCGACTTCGAGGCCCGTAACATTGAATGTCGAAGCGCAATCGCTCACATAGCCGATGGCACCGCCAATACGGCTATTGCCGTTAAGCGATCCGGCTGCAGTGATAGTCGTTTGCGCCTTGCTGTTACCCTTAAACGTAACCGTGGCAGCCGCCGACACGCTGCCCGCAATACCACCAATGTTCACGTCATTGGCAAACGTATCATCGCACGCGTTATTCGTTTTGCACGTTACGCTAGACAATGACAGGTTGCCGACGATGGCACCCGCCAGCGACCCGGCATCGATAGCCGAACCGTTATCGAACTTCATGGAGCCAGCGATTGTGACGTTGGAGATGGTTGCGCCGTTGACGGCCGCGAACAAGCCTAAGCGGCCGTGGCGGTAGATTTTGCCGTTGCCGTTGCTCGTGTCATTGCCGTCAAGCACAGCTTCACCACGCTTGCCGTACGGCTCGCCGACGGCAAGGTTGATTGTGCCGTTGCCATTTGTGCCGCCGCCGTTCAACGTCCCCGAGAAAACTTGCGAGCCGTCTGCACGATCCTGCGTGAAACCCGTCAGGCCCGTGCCCTTGAGATCAATAGTGCCGTTCACCGTAATGGTCGAGGACTGCAAGATGTTCGGGTTGTTTTCAGAAACGCCCTCGACCATGGAGTAGTAGCCGTTGGTTTGCCAGGTGATTACAAGTTTGGCGAAATCCTCAACAGAGGTTAGGGTGTAGGCACCGTTAGTCAGCGCCAACGATGCCGGCAAGGTCAGCTTGTGAGTGCTGGGGTCAAGCGTAATAAATTTATCGCCCAAGCGAATAACTTCGCCATAGGTCGCGATATCATCCGTCTTCGAGGCCTTGTTGCTGCGCCTATAGGTCCAACCCGTAGCGCCTTCATCGGTTACGTTACCGTTAGAGCCATCGCCGGCAGCGAAAATCAGTGCGTTGTTGTTCTCGTAGACAAGCTGACCCGTCGTGGCGTTCTCGGCAAAGCTTGCGCCCGACAGGTTTGTGATGCCGCTGAACTTGATTACGGCATTCCGTGCGGAGCCCGCAATACCAGCCGCGCGATTGTTTGCTGCACCGCCAATGGCATTATCGCTTGTAAGCGTAAAATCGCGCACGTCGAGCACGCTGCGCGTGTCGATAACACCCACGGCGCCACCGAACTTTCCGGCGTCCGTTCGTGCCGAAGCAACTCCCTTGCACGTAACCGTCACGCCGTCGAGCACAGCGGCGACAGGCTGCGAATTGACAGGCTGCGAATTGGAATCCGCGTTATCGCCAACATAGCCAACAACACCGCCCGTATCGGACAGCTTGCCCGCAAGTTCAAACTCAATTGAGCACGTTTTCTTATCCGCATCCTTTTGGACCACAAAGGCACGCAAAGCGCCTTTGTCGTCCGTTTTCGTCGCGAACACCTTGCCGACAAGGCCGCCGTAGCTGCCGTTGACACTAACATCTTCTGGTAAGGCGAGTTTGCTCTTATACGCCCCGCCTTGCACCACGATGTCTCCATTAGAGATATCGGCCATGCCAAAAAGAGCGCCGGCGCGCTGCGACGCACCAAGTGTCACAAGGTTGCCCAGGTCGAACATATTGGGCTTAACGATAAATCCCTGCGCAAAGCTCACGTCGCCGATAACGCCACCAGAACAAGCGCTGTTCTCATCGCCAATATTTAGAGGACACCTAATCTGCTTATTATCCGCGCCCAGCGTGAGCACGGTCGCTTTGCCAATAAAACCGCCGCTGGCGGTGGTGCCCTTGACGGTGAGCGCGCGTAGGTCGAGAGCTTCCGTGACGTTGACCATGGCACCTGCGCTCGAGCCAACGAGGCCTACGACACCGCCGGCGGAGCCGTTTGTGGACTGGACGGTGGTGGTGGGAACGTTGGTCAGGGCGCCGATACTCAGGGTCGCACCGTCCTTGACTTCGCCTACGAGCAGGCCAGCGTTGCCAGAGCTCGTTTTGACGGTTCCGTCTGAGGCCAGATCGTTGGGGAACGTGACGGACTCAACCGTCAAGGTCCCGCTCTCGACCGTGTTGGCAATCAAGCCAATGTTGCCCGTCGCATTCGCGTTGAGATTCTTTCGGGAACAGGTGGGGGTGAGGCTATAGGTAACGTTCGCGGTAAGGTTGCCCGTCGTCGTACCCAGGAGAGGTGCCGTCAAGGCGGAAGTCGTGTCCTTCACATCAGCGTTCACGGGATCCGCGATGTCAACCGACGCGATGAGCGCCTTGCTCTCTTCGCTGTTTTCCGCACCGCTGACCTTCGAAGCGACCATCGGCGCGCTATAGCTAGTCGCGCCCACCCACTTTATCCTGACCCTATTTTTTTGGCCAGACAGCTTGAGGTTATTAAAGACCGTCCGATCAGTCGTAAGCTCGACGGGACTATCATCGTCCAGCGACCTATAGATCCTGCCTTCGAACGGACGCTCATCGCTGCCAAGGCCCTGGAAAGACATGCCGTTATCAGCCGACTCAGTGAGCTTCGCATCGCCCGTGATGATAACCTTGATCTGCGCATCATAGTAAAGCGAAGCGTCGGCGTTAGACAGGACGGCGAACGCTTTCGACAACGTGACATTGAGGCTTTGGATTCCGCTCCTGTCGTCTTTGCACACGATGCTTTCCGCGCCGTTCGCCTTGAGCAGGTCGACAAGCTCATCAAGATTTGTAATCGAAGCATCGGCCTGGGCCTCAGCGTCTTCCGAAACCGCGGCATCGGCATCTTGCTCGGCATCGCCAGCGGCGGCATCCCCTGCCGCATCGTCGCCTTCCGCCTGATCGCCCGTGGAATCGGAACCCGTGGCACTATCGACGGTATCGCCCGTTGCGGCGTCGCCATTCGCAGCGCCATCCTGGGCACTGTCACCCGCGGCACCAGTATCACTCGACCCAGGCCCGGTCGCGGCATCGCCGTTGGTCTCACCGCTCTCGGCAGCGTCCGATGCCTCCGCAGACGCGGCGGCAATCTCGCTCGAGATGTTCTGCCAGCCGGCCGCCACAGCGGCCACCGTGGGCGAGCATGCCTGGAGCACCATGACCACCGTCATGAACTCTGCGAGTATGCGCTTTGCCGTTCTCATCGATTCCGTACCTCTTATCCTAAAAACTCTGCTGCCAGAGTTATTGAGTCTCCGTCGTACCCGCTTGGGTGGTTCCGCTCGCGCTAATGCCCAGGTCATCCCAGCCACCAGGCGTTTTGCCGTCCGCTCGGTAGAAGTTGACGACCATCGAACCCGGCTCCATGGTGAACGTAGCCGTGCGAGCTGTAGCATCCACCGTCGCGCTATGGTTGGTCGCGAAGAACGGGTCGATCTCCACGTTCTCCCCCCACGTGAGCGTGACGTTCGCCGGTGCTCCCGTGACCGTCACGCGGTAGTTATACGCAGCGTAATCAGTAAACTTACCAGCCTCATCGACCAGCGCGCCCTCGACCGCCGCGGTCTTGACCTCGGCCCTCTTTGACGGCACGACTTTCGCCGCCAGGCAGGTAAGCTCGGTGCCGGGACTCTTCTCCGATACGACCGTGGCCTTAATCACAAAGTAGGCATGTCCCAGCTTGTCCTCAGGGAACGTCACGGTGTAGTCGTTCTTGGTAGGTTGATTCTCCGGAAGCGTGACGCTGCTACCGGGCTGGGGCGCATAGCTCCACGTGGCGCCATCGAGCCCGTGCCCCTCGACCGTCAAGGTGTATGTCACATTTTTGTCGTTGCAGAAGTTGCTGTTGCCCAGCAAGTAGTTGTAGATGCTAAAGGTAAAGTTGCACTGCCCGTTGTTGGGATACACCGTAACGGAGCGCTGGGCACGGGCGAGCTCGTCGGGGCTAGGCGCACTCATATAGCCCGTGAGCAAATCGCTTGCAAATAGGCTCTGCGCAGTGCCCGTTGCGGCGACGGACTTTAGAAATCCGTTGGCGGTGTAGGCGGAATAGGTAAAGTAGCCACCCGTCACGAGCGCCACGGCGCAAATAAGTGCGATTGCCGCCACAACCAGCTTGTTCTTGACTAGGCTCTTGCTTTTTGCCAGCTGCTCGCGCTCGGCATCCTGCTGTTTCTCTTGCTTCTCCATGTGCGCCCCCTCTCCTACTTGCCGCTCGTGTTGCGCGCGATCAGGTAAATCACGTCGGTCTCTTTGGCGCTCTCGTCCCACGAAAGCTTGATGATAAAGTTAAGCGTGTCATTGCCAGTCGAGTTGTCGAGTGTCTTAGCGTTGAGGTCGCCTTTGCCGAATTTCTTGTATCGGTAGAGCGGGCGCGCGTTGCGCTGGACGTTTTGATAGTCCTTGAATGTAGGGTCGCTTGCGCCCTCGCCCGGCACGGCTGCCAGACCGTCGTTCTCCTTGTTGATATATTCGAAGCTCGTCAGCAGGTTCTCTCCGGTTGCTTTCCAGCTATAAGATTTGCCGTCTGCGGTACCGCTCACGTCGGGCGTCTGGAGCGCAGACGTGTTCTCGGCTCTGTACAGCTCAATAGTGAGACCCGTAATGTTGGTCGTATTCGCGAGTTGCAGCTCAAAACCGTCACCGCCCGTCTGCACGCAAAACGCACGCTTGAGCGTCACCGTGTTGCCGGTCTTGGTATCGCCGTATTCGGGGTTGTAGCTCAGGTCGACCTGCTCTGTTGCCGTAGCGTTGGGGCCCAGCACTTTGAGCTCCGCCGGCTCCTTGATCTTGCCAACGGTGGAGCCGCGATTGGCATCGACGAACCATCCGAGCGTCAATCCCAGCAACACGAGAAGCACGGCCACCAGACCCACGATGGCCAGGGATTCGCGACGGTGGTCGCTCACCCAAGCCTTGATGCGCTCGATGCGGCCAGCCGGACGCGCTTCGCCGTGCGAGCCGAACCCGTTGCCGCCGGGGTTTGCCGCTCCTTCGTTGTGTTTGATATCGCCCTGCTCGCGGGCATTAAGCTGCTCGTCCATTTATTTATCCGCCTCCTTGGCGGTGAAGCGCACGCGAATGTACTTGACGTTCTTGCCGATAATCTCGTCGGCGTTGTTGTAGTAGCTGGCGCAGGTTTCCACATCCGCAGAGGACATGCCGGCTCCGACAGGCGGAACCGCGCTAGGCGCCTGACCTGGCACGCTCGTGCTATCGGCGCGGAAATAGCGCGCGTGGTTATTGTTGATGTCGCCGACGAGGGTTGTGTATCCCCCCTCGTCGCCTGTGTTAGCGAAAAGGTTGCCACCGTAGCCGGCGTTGCCCGTGCGAACATAGCTCTTGAACTGCTCCGGCCAAATCCAGTAGAGGGTTTTGGTTGCGGTTTTGGTCGTGCTATTTGAGCCCTCAGCGCAAAAGCTCCGCGCCGGGATGGTAAAGCTCTGCGTAATGACGGTGACGCTCGCTCCGTCCTGGGTCACCGTGGTTGTCGTGGGAACCAGCGGATTGGAGTAAAAGCCAGAGGTGTCTTTGCCCTGGAAAACCAGGATATGACCGCGCACCAAATCTTTAAGCGAGTTGATGATCTCTTCGTTTGTCGATGCGTCCACAACGGAGTCCGTGCCCGCAACGCTCGTCTGGACAGAAATCTCCCAGGTCATCTCCACCGTAATATCGTGCAGGTCGTTGCAGAGCGGCTTGACGTTGAGCTGAAGCTGGCCCGCCGACCCCGGAGAAAGACTGCCATCGGCACTCATGTTATTGAGGTTGAAAAGATTGTTCACGGCAAGGCTTGTACTGTCCGACGCGTAGTTGTCCTGGGCGTCGTACTTACCTGCCGTGCCGCCCTGCGTTCCCGAGAGCACAAACCGTGGGCCCTTCGCCCCGATCGTACTCCCCGTGGCGCTCACTCGATTGTTCGCGGCAAACCAGGCAAGGCATGCAAAGATGGCAACGATGGCGGCCAGCACAAACAGACCGCTCACCAGGAAATCCTTCCAGAAATCCTTGAGGGTCCGCACATGCTCGTCGGCAGCTTGGCGGTACTCGGCCGCCGTCTTGTGCTGCTGGAGCTCGCTATGTCGGTCCATGCCACTCATCGTTTGCGTTTGCCCTGCTAGCGGGCGTGCCGTCCTTTCCGCTTGGTCGCGATCAATCCGTTGCTCGTAGGCATAGAATTCAGGCAGAATACAACACCATACGATAAGGTAAAAGAATAGCATTGACCTGCGGTTTGCTCCACAGCGCAAGCCTTAATGATGTCTTAAAGATTACGAACCTTGATTGGCAACTTCATCCGAACACCTCCCATATTCATC
>NZ_QSFR01000015.1:0-51422 GCF_003467925.1 Collinsella sp. AM43-1
GGCCCGTTCAGGCTGTTGCGTTGAGATTGAAAATCAACCCAAAGCTGCTCGACAATTGAAAATTCGAACCGCACAAGTGACCCAATATTCAGCAGTGTTCCGACGAGCAAATATTCATTTCGCGCCTCAGGCAATCTAGCGCAGCGGCATCAGTTAGAACGCCATGACTCTCTAGGAGTTCGATAAGTTGAGCGAAAGTCTAAAATTCCATCGCCAAAGTAACTCCTAAAATCAAAGGGCCGTTGCCGATAACAACCAAACAACGACCCTCCTTTGTCATCGCCTCACGTAGAGCCCACGACAACTGCATCACTAACTGGATGTTAACCTAGATGCGCAGTAATTGCGCATCCAAAAAAGTTAATCATGTAGCAAATACTCTTCGCGTTGAAACTAATGCGAAGCATTTTCGCGTCCGTGCACGAGAATGCGCAATCAATATGCGGAAAGGCAAAGATGATTCACCTAGCTAACAACCATCCAGTCACTACCGACAGTACTCGAAATCTTCGAGGAATCGCCGATGCACACGATGGTCGCCGAAGCGCCGGGCACATACTTGGCCTCAAGAACGGAAACACCTTGCTCCTTAAGCCTTAAGGTCGTCTCGGTTATCTGGGTTTTATTCACATCATTTTTGCTGACCAGTTTAACGCCATTGCCATCATTTTCATTCAGGCAGGATACAACCGTATTGTAATCGGCCCAATAACAGTACTCCCCAGAAAGCCATCCAAGCTCAGTGGCGCATATCGATCCAGTCGCAGAAACCGTCTTTGGAAGCAATCCGTAGCGCTGCCTTTCCTCAAATTCAAGAACATCGCAAAATACGCGATTAGCATTAAGTAATCTCGTTCCACAATAGTCCCCGTAAAACGGCGCAAAATGATTGCGGATAGTCCGCGACAACATACAGTAATCGTAGGTGTAGTAACACTTGAAGATTCGTAGGGCGTCTCCCCCTGCCCCTTCGGCAGAACGGGCGAATTCAACAAGAAACTGGTCCCACATGCGCTCAATATAGGGAATTGCGAGTTTAACGCTATCCATATCAGACAAAGGAGCATCGCTCGTCTGCTGCATTATTCCAGTGGTTTTTGCCAAATGGAAATGAGCTGCCATGCGCTCGATCGTTCGGATAAACTCGGGCCGATTCCCGTCCTCAATCGCCATAATTGCAAAGAAAACACTTCTCAACAGAAGATCACTTGAAAATCGCTGAGGTAAGAGATCGCCATATTCGCGCTCGTATGAGAAGAGCCTGGCCTCACCCGTATCGATTGAAGAGTAACCAAATACGGAGTCCGAAGGAACGACATATGATGGAGCGGCATTTGAGTACACACGGCTAAACTTAATTTGATAACGCTTAAAAAAGGTTGAAATCCAAAAGGTCACAACACCAAATAATGCCAGCTCAAACTCAAAGGCAATACTCGAAGTATCAAGCACATCTAGCCCCTGGCCTCCGAGATAGCCATCGATAACAAAGTGATCGAATGCGACGGACAGCAAAAGAGACATGAACGCCTCGAATGAGAAAGGAAGAGTCCGGTACCGCAATTTACCCCTTGCATGCTTGATTACCCCAAGAAACAACCAATAGAAAAGGGTAGGCATGTATCGCAGCGAAGGACCTGGAACTGAAAACGCATCGCAAATCGCAGCCATAATAAACACCGGGAGCTGGCAACAAATTGTTGGAGCGAGAATTCGGTAGGCAACGTTCAGCCTGCCCGACTCATCGGAGGGATACAGTTCTTCGACGGTGTATTGCCCTCCGATCGCCAAGGGCCCAGCAAAGCGGACAAGCTGAACGCTCGACAAACCGATAGAGACATAAAAGACAATCCAATGAATAGTGACCGATTCCACCTGTAAACAATCTCCTCAGGTCATACGCTTGCGATTAATTGTAGATAGACAGAATTGAACAGGAAGCAACAATATTTGAAACTGTTGTTTTGCGCACCCCGGATCAACCAACATACCCCAGAAAGGTCGCTGATGTTGACTGGGGTTCCCGTAAAACCCCAACAAAAAATGTGCGGAGTGCCGGCCTGAAACTGCCTTCGGACCCTATTGGCTGCACACCGAGAGGCTCCGCTATGAAACGCCCCCTTTACCACCCGCTCTGTGCGACCGCGTGCACGTCCATGGTCAACGCGACGATGCCTATGGCAGCCATTGCAGAGGGGGTTCAGCCTCAGAAGGCCGCCGAGCAGCAGGCGCAAGCCGTGAGGTCGAGCTCAGCGTTGCTTTTGAATGCAGAAAAACGAGTCCGAACGCAGCGGCGTCCGGTCCTCTTGGCAGGTCCCATCTTGGGTTGATGTCCACAAAACTAGCCCTTGCGGTCGGTTAAACAAGTTTGAGCAGCCTTTGATACTCTCCGGGATCACGCATACGCATAATATCCATGTATGTTCTGCTTTTTGCGACCATGATATCGTCGAACTTGGATAGGCCGTGCCCGCTCGCTCTTGTGACAACCATGCGGTCGTCGCAAAAATATGAAAGGAAGGTGTCCTTGCCGGGATGGTGTATCCGTCGGACGTCGAGCACGTTCCGGAAGTCATAGTAAAGTGCGGCGTTGGCGGTTTCCTCAAGTTCAGGCAGTCTGTCGATGCCTTCAAAGCGGCAAGGATAAATTAGCAGCAAGTTTTTCGAATGACTGATTGAGCGAAGAAGTCCTCGGGCCTCACGGTCTTCTTCGCTCAATTGTTTATTACTCTCAGTTTTTAGAAGCTCGTCAAGCTTGGCGAGGCTGTAATCCCTGAGAATTGCATGCAGGCGTAAGCCTCTCTGTTCTTTTACATGACTTCTGCAAAGTTGTTCTAAAGTTATTCCGCGGTCTGAAACTCGCCTTGACGAAGTGAGACTTACGGCGCGCATCATGGATTTTCCGAAGATGAGCTTGAAATCTAACTGATACGCGTCTGATACCGCATCACACTCCCCATTTGCCTCGGATACGGGCGCATGAAACTCCGCACCTCTGGTCAGTTCCTTGAAAGCGTTAGAGTGGTTGATGAGCTCGCGCGTCCATTCCTCGTATGTATATAACGGACGCCCAGAATAGTCTTGCATGAGGTCCTTAACAAACAATTCTGGGGTAATCATTGCGGATTTAAGTCTCTCGGCTCCGGGAACGGCTTCAATAAGCCTCTTATCTATCACTGTGGCCTCCTCTTTGCGGTAGTTTTACGGATGTTGACGGAAGCCGTTCCAGCAGGGTACGCCAAAGTTGGCCGAGCGAGCGGCCCGTCCTGGCTCGGAAGGGTCCGTGCCTTCGCCTAGAATACGCGCACCATGGCGCGTTCAGGCCGCTTTCGGGGTTATCCTGGCCGTTTCCATGGCAACCTCGCGCTACTTCTCGGAGAGGAAGATGGCCGAGTTGCACGACGCGGCGCTGCGAAGGGGAGCATCGTGCTGTCATGACTGGGCCGAGCTGGAAAAGACTGCCGGGAAGATGGTCGAATCCAGCCTTGAGCTTGCCGACAGAGTGGAGTCGGCCTAGGATATCGATAGATTCCGGATCCTGGACACAGGGGCCAAGGAGTCCATTACACCAACTTTCGCGACACTACCGTTCTTGTCATATCATTCTGATGTTCGGCTCGAGTTTCAGAGGCATCGTTCCGCGACCGCGTGAAGGCACATCAATTGTTACCTAGTGATCGGAATTGGCCGATATCGATTTAGTATTTATGGCTATGAATAATCCAGCGCTAAAGCCATCGTTTACCGAGCACTCAAGCGTTTAATCTTCCTATAAATCTTAGCCTCGTCGGGGGCAATCGGATCATTTGGAAACGCCTTTTGGGCTCTCGCTACGTAGGAAAGAAAGTTCCCATAGCGAGAAAATGCAGAAGGGTCAGCATCACCCGAGGGGCATAGCCTTCTTCCCTTAATACCGAGTGGTGAATAATGTTGATATAGAGCGGAGACGCGCTTTTTTGATGCGTGTCTCCCCTCTCCCTCATTAGAACGCGCAATCGCAGTGGCCGCCTCACGGAGACGTTTGTGGTACTTTCCAACCGTAGACTGTCGAAGTCTTACAATGCGCCCGTCAAAGTCAAACCCCAGGAAACTGACTTTCTGCGCCGGATGTGCACCGGAATACGAAAGAACCTCACCCGCGCAAACGCTTTCAAAATCAAGCTGAGCAACTCCGTTGCCATCAACCCGGAACACCTTGGTTTTCTCAGATTGCAGTTTAACGGAATCGACATCGGCCATTAGATTGATTGCCTCTACAAGTGCATCAAAGCCAGATTTTGGAACGGCAATAATAAAGTCATCGCAATAACGAAGATACAAGCCACCAACCCGTTCAACGGCAAGCCTGACCTTCATATCGATATCGGTCATATAGATGTTAGCGAGCACTCCACTTGCAGCAAGACCCTGAGGAATGCCGAGATCAATACCCGTTCGCCGCCACGGCCTGGTGATGACTTTACTTTTGTTTGCAAGAAACTCAGACCTTGGCAAGATAACATCCAGCTTATTAAGTTCACGAATAGACTTGAACCGAAGTTCGATAGCCGCTTCATTGATCATTTTCTCCCGAGTAGGATCGATTACTGGCCATGGAAATTCATGTCGAGCAGCCAAATCAGCAATAGGCCAGCACGAATAGCGAAGGATATTTTTAATAACTTGATAGTGATCGTCCGGCAAGCGTCCACTGGGAAACAACGAACGCAACGACGCTATTAGATGGGCATGATTTAGGTTGTCGAAGAAGCTCTCGAAATCACCCGTAAGCACAAAAGCCGAATCTTGCTCACGCATATAGTCGAATGCCTTTTTAGCTGAGGAAATATTGCTGCCAGCAGTTACGGCGCTGTCTGATGAAAGCGAAGAGCGGTACGCTACGGCAACCTCATTAAACTCTTCGGCAATAGCCTTCTTGTTATATAAGTCCGACCACAGATAAGAGTAGTACTGGAAGACGCGGTGATCGAAATGCGAGGCATAAGCGATATTGCGAACTTTGCAGCTTCGCTTACCTCCACGATACCGAACAGTAATGATCTCGTTGGAAATAAGAGGGTAGAACGCATGATGAGAAACGTACCCTGAATCTAAAATCTTGGCCTGAACTTCGGCAAAAGAGGCCCTATGATCGAAATGGGCATATGAACTTTTGGAACTATATCGAGGAATACGAGCGATATCGAACTCGGCCAAAATACCCCCCAAATAAATCAACCTGTCCGGATCAACAAGCGGCGGCTAACCCTCCCCGGACAGGCTAATCAAAGGCGCAGCAAGTGCAACCAACGCTTTCGCGGCCACCTAAAACAATGCTTGCCTATGGCATACTAGACGAAAGCGAGGAATTGGTACTTATGACCATCGAGGCTCTTATCCAGCTAGCAGCAGGCAACGCTGGTGTCAATGTTGCGAACGTCGGAATTTCGTCGTTTGCGATATTGACGGCAGTAGCGTACCCCATCGCCAGTTCGCGATGGGCAGTTAGCTTTATTCCCCATTCTTGCTTTGCTTAAACAGGATATAAGAAATCGGCTCATGCAGTTAACAGCGCCTTGATGCACACCCAATTGTCTTGACGGCGGTCGCATCGAAAATGCTGGTGCGCCTCTACGGATACAAGGACTCCTCCATCTAATGCATGCACGCTAATGCATGCACACGGTCCGCGAGACAATATCACCGACAAGACCGTGAAAATCCCGATGTGCATAATCCAGGAGTTTGGATGCACAGACGGGTGGATTGTCATTGTTCAGATTGGTCGCTTCGCGCTCCTCGCCGACGGGCACATCGTTGAGGGCAAAGACATCAGCGCACAGCGAGGCCGAGGACCAACTCCCTCCCCCTCCCCCCAACATTCCCCAGAAAGATCGCTGATGTCGACTGGGGTTCCCGTAAAATAAACCCAATAAAATATGTGCGGAGTGCTGGCCTGGAGCTGCCTTCGGACCCTATTGGCTGCTCACCGAGAGGCTCCGCTATGAAACGACCCCTTTACTACCTGCTCTGCGCGATCGCGTGCACGTCCATGGTCGGCGCGACGGTGCCCATGGCGGCCATCGCAGAAGCCATGCAGCCTCGGGCAACCGCCGAGCAGCAGGCGCAAGCCGACGCCACGAGCAGCGACACAGGCAAGGCCGAAGACGGCACCAACACAAGCGCGACAGCAGATACCGTAGAGAACAGCACCTCACCATCCACCGACACCAGTGCCGTCAACACGGAAAGCGCCGACGGCACCGCCGCCGCAACCGGCACCCCCACCTCATCCCTCCGAGCCCAAGCCAATCCCACGCCCGAGGCGATCTCCGCCGCGTCACAAACCGGCTACGCCCATTCCGCCACGGCAACCCAAAACGGCGTCACCTTCACCGTCTCGTGGAACGACGCCCCCGCGGGCACCGCGACGACCTTCCACGTAACCCAGGCCAACGGCTCGTCCCAGGCCAAGGCGCGCATGGACGTGCCCACCTATTGGGACGGCGGTAGCCAGGAAAGCGTCTGCGACCCGTCGCGCGCGGCATGGGCCGGCTACTACAGCCTGGGCACCGCGGGCCACGACTTCACCTTCGACTTCACGGCATCGGGCACGTACCGCATCCACTTCTACTTTATGGACAACGACAGAAACGACCCCCAAAACGACAAGGGGATCTACTACCTGCGCACCACCGCGGAGGTGACCGTAAACGACGTCGCCCGCCCAAACGTCACGCAGATCGTCAACGGTGCCGTAGCCCAGTGCAGGCAACAGACAAACGGCTCGGAATACGACATGGCGCCGTGGCTCCACGACTGGACGCTCGACCAACTGGAGTACGACCACAGCCTCAATTGGTGCTCGGCCGAAAGCGGCCTCACGCGCCGCTAGGGCACCTGCGAGAGCTACCAGTGCATCTACTTGAGCTAGGCTAAGGGCCTATAAATCACGTCAGTCTCCAGAACCTCATCCATTACGGACATGAGCCGATCGTCCATCGGCACGTCAAGAATCTCAATGAGCTCTATCCCCGGTTTCAAAAATTTGGCATAGCCGAGATTAATTTCGATTTTCTCATCCTTATTATTTATAAGAAGCACATGAGACGATGAAGAAAATAGATTCAAACCGCCTTTAGGCTCAAGCGTGAACGTTATCCAGTCATTAGACGAAAGTAGTCCCAGCGAATCCATGGCGACGATAGATTCAAATGAAATTGTGCCCCCATTGTATGTCCAAGAATCATCTTCTGAGGTTTTAAGGAGAACCGGGATTGGAGTAAGTACCGAATTGGGCCCCACTTTCGCCCATAGACAGCACCGAAGAATTGAAAACAGCTGATTCGCTTCTTCCGAATCCATTTGTTCGAGTATTTTCTTCGTTCTTTTAGAGCGCGCGCGACCTGATGATACTTCCTGCGAAATCAATTTTGCCCATATTTCCCTCAGATCATCGTCATAGGCTGTCTGAGCTCCCTGAATGTCAAGATCAATGCAGGACTCCGGCAGTTCATCAACTCTATTCGAATCTGACATTCTTCCCGCGCGCTCAAGAACATTTAGCAAATTATCTGCCTGAGAAGCGCTCGTGTTATAACCATGGGCCACTAAACATAGCTGGCCATCAGTAAAAGTCGGAAACGCCCGTTTATAGATTGCAACAACATCCGCTATAGAACTCGCTTCGATACTCCGCATCTCCGCCTCGTCACGCGCGGCCCCAATGGGGTTAAGAGCCTTACGTGCGTTACGAATAAACCGCGCAGGGAACGACGCAAGATCACCGCGTCCATTAAAGCCTAGGTTAACAGTTGGTTGAAAGGACACGTCATTTGTCGAAATATTTACAGCGCCCGCCTGGGCATTAACTTTGATATCGTTATTATGCAAGTCATTCATTGCGTCTCCCCTCATCAGGTAATAAGCGCTCACGCCTGAATTCCACTCATTCCCGTAAGCAACAAATAAGCAGTTAGTTTTGAATACTTCTATACAATTACACAATTATCGAAATGCGTAAAACTATGATTCATCTGAACGTACGCACTAAAGATGTTAACGCACTTTGTAGGTTGATTTCCGATCTCAGCCGAACACATTGAGCTGACGGCACGCTCCCGCAGTTAGCCGAACGCCCCCTAGGCCCCATCCGGGAACCGGGGGCGACATTTTCCCAGTTGAAGGAACGGTGGAAATGTGTTTGATAGGTCCGGTGGTCATGCTCCGCCCGCCGCCCGGCACCTCTTCCCAGACTCAGCCGGACGGTCGGTCCGTCTATTCCGTTTTTCTTCTAGGCTAGGCCAGCCAGTGGGGCATCGCCCCTCTCTGCGCGTGCCCCCTCGATGAGCCGCGGTGTCAGGTCGAGATCGCCGAGCGGCACGTCCCCCACGCCGCAGGCGTCCAGCAACGCCACCGCGTCCTCCCCGAGCATCGCCCTGAAGGCGCGCGCGGGCGCCGCGAAGCCAAGCGCGCCGCGGGGCTCGGAGTTCACGTGCGACATGGCCAGCGCCAGGTCGGCCATGACCAGACGGAAGGCCGTGGCGTGCATGTTGAAGGCGATCCACGCGCGGAAATCGCGCGAGGCATGCGGCAGGAAGGCCGGGGGTGGTGGCGGACAAGTTGGAGTCGATGCAACTCGGAGCGGCCGCGAGGACGGTGCGCGACGGGTTCGTCGAGACGCTGGCCTACACGGAATTCCCGCCCGATCACTGGCGCCGGATCAGGACGAACAACGGGATCGAGCGCATCAACCGCGAGATCAGGAGGAGGACGAGGGTCGTCGGGACTTTCCCGGACGGCAACTCGGCCCTCATGCTAGTGACGGCGAAGCTGAAGTACATAGTGGAGCACGAGCGGGGCAAGAGGAGGTACCTGGACATGTCAAAGCTGGAGGAGATGGACGAGCTGAGGGGAAAGGCGGAGGGCTAGAAGAGGACGGGGCCGAGGACGGCTAAATCAATTTGCGAAAAAATCTTGACGGTACCTTTCCTTAAACGTCAGTCTTTAAATGACAGGCTTATTTAAGGCCATTTATATCCAGCATGCCGCCATAAAAGAAAGAACGCCAGGGTGAAAGCCCACCCCGGCGCCCATAAAAAAACATCCAATGATGATGTAAAGCTTATCCACTAATAAAATCTGACATGGGACAACATCTAAGGCAAATGCCACATTCGCGACATTTGTCACCATCAACAATAGGAACAACATACCCATATTTGTCGCATGTAGGTTCAATGGCGTTGAACGGGCACGCCGTTCCACAACACAAACAACCGCAGCAGAGAGAGCTTTCTATTACTACCTCCACAGTCTGCTTATATTCCATTATCCCTTCCTCACGATTCTCTTAATTGAACCATAAAGACCAGAAGGCAGCATCTGTTTTGCAAGACGTTTAACAGTCAACCTTGGCTTAAGGGTAGTATCAAACAACGCCTCAAGATCTCCATAAGACCTATGGTTGGCAATCGCGCAAAGCAGATCGTCCCTCGATGTTGGCCTAACTGTCGGGCTATTCAAATTATGGTTTTCCCTAGAGGCAAGCTGTATATTGGAAACAATATATTTGCATTCCCTAGAAGAATACCGCTTGAAAAACTGCACCCCCTTCAAGCTGTTAACCAAGAGCAGGGAAACACCATTCGGGTCGTAAAAATCAGGATGAGCAGACTCAATACCCCAATAATCTCCTATCGTAAAGTCAGTTACACGCTCGCGCTTGGAAAACGGGCATTTATAGCATGACTCTCTGTACGTCTCTCCCCTGAGAAAGGCTGCATAATATGGATCATTATCGCCCGGCTCACATACCTCTATTTTTTTACCGTTCCTGTAGTAGTAGTAGTAGTAGTAGAGACCCCAGCCTTTTTTCTTCGTACGAAAACGAAATGAATGGATTCCGTCATCCGCTTTTTGCTTACGCGCCAACCAGAGCTGATGAGCCCGAAATAGCTCATTATTAGGGGCACCATGACAGATAAGGTCGCAGAGCAGCAATCGCTTAAGAAAAGAATCTGAATGCAACTTCAACTGAACGTACGCCAACACGGCAGCGCACTGACACGGAAGCCCGACAAACATAACAAGCCGGTCTGATTTCAAGCACTCAACCACGGAATCAAATATGCAAGAGATGTCACTTTGAACATAGGCGCTGCCCTGCAAACTAGCAAGCTCCTGAAGCGTTTCTGCCTTTTCATGAGCGACAAATCCTCCATCCTGCATTTTTGCCCCAAAGACGATACCGCCCATTGCAATAATCGGTCGAGCCAGGACAGAGAAAGCTCCTCCAGAAGCGGCGCGCTGAAGTGATACTTCATCCCGATCTTTAATAGCATAAACAGCAAGGGGCTCATGAAATTCCATTAACTACCTCCTAGATACTTTCAAAAAGACTGCCGATAAGAGCGTAGAGATTCTAGATCTGTACAACATAAAAGTACCGAATATAGAGAATACGAGGCTCAAAGCATTTAAATCAAATGACCCAGAGAAATAAGCTGCAGAACAGACAATCAAAAGCACTGCTGGAAGAAGGAACGAACGAAGCTCAACAGAAATACCAATTCTCTTTTCAAGAATTGCGCATCGAATGACAATGTTCAATATGAAAGAAATTAAAACCGATAAATTTGCGCCAAAGCAGCCAAAATATTCAGTTAAGGGATATACGAGAATGCCATTCGCAATACATGAAATGACCATCGATACGCCAATAGTCTTTGTATCCTTGATGACATAAAAAATGTTTCCAATGAATGTAGAGACCGCACTCACAACCGCAACCCAAAGAAACGAAGGCACGACAGAATATGCAGCTGAATATGACGAACCCACAAGGATAGGAAATGCGAGAGAGATCACCGGAAGAAGAACAGCTGTACTCGACAAAAGAAATCCGGTGTATTGTGAAATTGCACGAGAATAAAATGAAGCGGGCTTAATTTCACTCGTAAAAGCGACATCCTGCCAGGCAAGTGTAAAACAAGTCGTCGCCAATGCAACCGTCGATCCAAATTTTGAACCTATCGCAAAGACGCCATTTGCCGAAAGTGAAAGCACCGTCGATACTGCAACGCGACTCAAACTTGTAAGAAACCAGTAAGCAACAGAGTTAATACCCAACGGGGCAGAATAAATGAACAAATCACGCACTTGGTTTGAATCTGGTTTATGAATATGATTCCACATTTCCATACGGCAAAATAGATACACGCATTGAATCGTAAAACCCGCTGCGTACGAAATATATAAAGATTCATAACCCAAATGAAGGAGCAGAATCAAAAATAGGTTCAGGCCCACATTGAGCAAAGTGCAAAGAACACCCGAAATGGCAAAATCAACATTATTCCCCTTGCCTCTGGCAATACCGGAAAACATTGACTGGCAGTTAGTTGTCACTCCATAAATCAAAATCAAACCGAGCGACGGGATATCAATGAACAGAGAGAGGCCGAGGGCAATTAATATGTATAAGATGGTAGAAACAGCAAAAATAACCCAACCAGATGCAATTACTTTCCAGGGCGCCTCGCCCTCTAGATCGTCACGCATCATACGCATGACACTTGACCAGATATCACAGTACAAAAACGAGGTCAGTAGAGTGGCGTATGTAATCGACAAGTCATAGTAGCCATAGTCCTGAGTCGGAAGCACATTTGTGTAGAGAGGAATTAGCAATAGGGTAATTATTTTACTCATCGAGCTACCCACAAAAAAGATACCGGTCGATTTTGCAAACGAAAGGAATCCAGAACTCTTGCTATTAACTAAGGTATCTCCCAAATCTACAACGCCTCCTCAAGGAATGCGATGCTCTTTTTCCGCATCTCATCCAATTTCTCGGTAGCATACTCGAAGTCAATTTGGCGCTCATACATGGCAATGTCCTGTTGTGAAGCCAACATCCGATCCTCCGTGCCAGTCAGCGCAAGAACACTCGCAATGCGAGTGCTAAAGCGTTCAGGTGCAATGGCGGTAAACGGAACTCCAAAATTCAAAGAATACGCTGTCGCATGAAAAGAGTCAGTAATCACATATGAAGCATTGAGAAATAGACCAACAAACTCCTCAACAGACGGGGCGATGAGTGTCTTGGCAGATTTCATGACATCATAAATGCCGTATGAGATTTTAACTACATTCAAACCATACTTCTTTGCGACCGCCTCGACGTAGTCAACGAATGCCTTGCTCTTGTTAAGTTGATATACAAGTAAATAAGGGCCATCAATTCCCTCAGGCATCTTGGCAATGGATTCCCAATCATGCTTATTAAGCATGAGGGTTGGGTCCAAGACCAGCTGCGCATCGCTGAATCCTAAATCATTTAAAATCCCAATTCCAGATGATTCACGCATGGAAATAGCCTTGTATTGCGACAAAGCCTCCTTCATCAAAGGCTTCTCCCAATCATCAACTTCATTTCTTCCGATGCTTGCGGCAAAAGAAATACGCGGTTTCCCCTCCGGTGCAAACGTAAGATAGAAAGGCTTTTCGAAGCCATTGTTCCAAACACTATTCCAAACCTGATCAGAACCGGTGCAATATACATCCGCTACAGGGGGATAAAGTTCGAGCTCATCGGCAGAGCGATACATACGCTTAGAAAGGTGAAGATACTTAGACCTAAAATCATCAAACGGTTTCCTTTGACGCTTAACGATCGCACCCATAGGAACAGAGAGCAAACGCTTCAACCAAGGAGCCCTATCCCAAACACCTTGAAACTTCTGCATTCTTCTACCCATAAATGCTTTCTCAACTGCATACTCAGGCAGATTATCTGCTCGATAGTAATCAATAACCTCAACTTCCCATCCGAGCGATTCAAATATTTTTTGAGTCGCAAAGGTTTGCAAGCAGGACCCGTAATTTGAAACGGTGTGCAGGGTAATCAAAGCAACTTTTGACATAAATTATCCTTTCTTAGCAAGATAAACAGCTTTGTAAACAGGCCTCGCAAAACAATATGTAATAGCCTGTATTTTTTTGTAGCCAGGAATATCCTCATTCCGGATAACGCTTCCGAGAAAACGTTTTGGCTCCTTTAGAACAACATTTGCGATTTCATTCGGCATTTCGAGGTCTCTTACGGCAAACGCATTGTAAACAGCGACCTGAGAAAAAAAGCATGAAGTCTCAGCGACATTAATCAAAGCAGGCACATGCCTGCGGATATATTCGAGCTGTTCATGGGATGCCTCGATTGGAAACACGTTAACACGAGAACTTCTCGATATACTTCCTTCTCTATGCCGATAGTAATATAACGGCCTATCCTCATAATAAGAACAATTTGATCTTAAAATTAAGCGATAGCACATGAATTGATCTTCGGAGTTCTTGCCTTCCGGAAACGCCAGGCCTTTAAATAAGCTGGCAAGAAATAACTTTCCGTTCATTGACATATCAAAGGAACGGTACGAGTTTAGAGCTCGAGCAGCCTCAATCGGCCCAAGGCGTTTACTCGTAAAAGCCGGACGATTTTCATGGCTAGACTGTCCACCGCAATCGATATATCGCCCAGAAATGGAAATATCGGCATTAAACTCATTGGCATTTGAATACATAACAGATAAATAGTCGGAATCAATGTAGTCATCTGAATCAACAAAAGCGATATACATACCATTCGCCGCAGCAACTCCAGTATTGCGCGCGCCAGCAAGACCCCTATTCGCTTGGTCAATAATCCGAATACGCGAATCCTTTTTCGCATAATCAGCAAGAATCTCTCGCGATCTGTCCGTAGAACCATCGTTCACCGCTACTACTTCAAAATCGGCATAGCTTTGCGCAAGAACACTATCTAAACAATCAGGCAAATAATCCTCAACGTTATAGACAGGGATTATCAAACTTATATTAGGAGATCTCATAAGGAGCCTTTCATTAATATGGAGTGATATGGGACGACGTTATTGCCATTCCACATCCCGATTGTGATAGCGATATACACGATATATAGAACAACAATCACCAACTGAATCAGGAACTTCAATTTGATATTCGATATCGAATCGATTGCCAGAGGCAAAAGAATTACAGAAGGCAGAGAAAAAACCCAGCGCAAACGCTGAGAAAGCGGAATCAGACCGGATAAGATTGCAATTGATGTCGCAACAAGCTGGCACCAGAGAAGAATACGATAGCGTTCGGAATAAGCACCGCCATACAGCTTAGGCACAATCGCGGAAAATAATAGGACCACGACATTCAACGCGATAACGACATTCCCACTTTCGCCCGTATCAAAGATGGATCCGATATAGCCAGCGTATTGAGTTTTGGCAATGATGGTATTAACGAAAGATGCAATGGGGACCTTAAGAAGCAAAAATCCCGACACCAAAACCAAACAAATGCATGGAGTAATTTTAAGACGCGGAAAATAGTATGCAGCGATAAATACAAGCGAACTTGAGTGAAACGTGCTCGCTATCGCAACGCAGACCGCAAATTTAACCGGATCTCTCTCCTCTATATAACGAAGCGAAAACAACAAAATGGAAACCGCAAGCATCTGCCTCATGGCGTTCATGTAGATAAACAAATAAGACATCCCAAATAGGAGGAAGACGGAGAATACGGGATGAGAAGATTCACGCATAATGGCAGCATATGTCAACGCGAAAAATGCTACAGAACATACCAGGAATACGGGCAGAGGGTTATCTGTAAAACGAGCGACAAGGTAATTGAGGGCGTAATAGCCGATTTCCATTTCCTGGAACCCCAAACCCGAACGCACACGATAGAAGTAAGGCACGTAAGTATAAAAATAATCTTGCCCAACACCATAACGAAAGCCAGTAAGAATAATGAAAACAAGTGCGGAGGCGACAACGCCCCAGCGCGAATAATCTCGTCCGTCGCGGGCAGAGATTGCAGACCGGGATGTCGCCGCCACTGAGTTCAAAGGTCTCTGAGCTAGTAGCATAAAACCAACCGCAAGCAGAAGGCTAATCCAGTATGGAGCCAATAGACTCAAACCTCCCTGTAGCAGCAGCCAAATAAAAATCCGTCATCTTTTTCGTGTTATCCCTAAAATCAAAACCGTGAATAGCGGCGCAATCTGCATAGGCTCTACGATTGATGCACGATGATGCGCCAACGATTTGTTGTGCCCAGGCAACGGGACCAGCATTCAAATCTAAAAACTCTGTAATATCAGAAATGACAACTTCTTTCGTAATCTCAGAGGAAAAATAGCTCGGTAAACCGCTGCATTGCGCCTCAATTCCCACCAAGGGAAGACCCTCGAACAGGGAGGGCAAAACAAATGCATCCATAGCTGAATAGTAGGCCTGGGGCTCATCAGTAACAGACTGAAAGATAACCTTGCCATTCAGCCCTTTACTAGAAACGAGATTTCGTATCGAGCCCTCACGTTCGCCGGTACCCACCAGCAATAGACAGCTATCTGGTTTCAACCGAACAATCTCTTCAAAAATCTCAATCAAAAACTGATGATTTTTCTGCAAATTAAAGCGACCCATATGACCAACCAACAATTGTCCCGGAACAATCCCCAAGCTGCGCCTAATACGATCGCGATCATCTTGATTAAATGAAAACCGCTCAGAATCAATTGCATTCTTAGCTAAATAGAATTGTCTATCGCCAAAAAGATATTTGCCCGCTTCTGTAGAACACGCAAGGCGAATATTCGCGTGAATTCCAGCAGTCTTAAAGAGCAGTTTTTTTGTATACCCCTTTGGTGTTCGAAGATAGGAAGCTCCGTGGCTATGTGCTATGCGGGCACGTACGCCAGCATTCTCGGCAGCAAACAGATAAAGGCCCGCAAGACTCGCGGCATGGCCATGAACCACATCCCATTTGTTTTCAGAGTAAAACCTCTTTAGCTCGCGCCAATAAGAGATAACATTCTTATTATCCAAAACAGGCAAACGATAAATACGGCCTCCAAGCTCCTCTATCTCATCATCGAAGAACCCTCGTGAATTGTGATGGACTAGAAAGTCAAAATGCACAGTATCGCGATCAATAATTCGATACATATTCATGATGTAGTTTTCAATACCGCCAGAATTCATATCTGGAACAGCATGAAGGACTTTAATCATCGCTCCTCCTGAGCATATTCGTATATACAAAGCCACGCAGGCAATTGGGCATCAGGCAAACAATCAGTTGGGGCAAAAAGGAAATCAGGAAATCTGCTACCGTAAAATAACCAATACGCAACTGAGCAGATTTGAACTTCCAAACATGAGCCAAATAACCCAGGCCTCCGCGCCTCTCATAAAAATCAGGACTAACTCTCATGGCCACAAGCGTTTCGTGAAGATTCTCAGCTCGGCAACCAGCTGCAAGCATTCGATTAAATAAATCCCAATCTTCGAAATACAGATACTCGGAACTGTAATTGCCCGCTTTCAACACCTTGGATCGTTTGAATGTCATTGGCGGATGACGAAATGGATTTCTACGCTTTGAACAAGCAATAATTTTGTTGAGACCTTCGGGGAGATCCGTTCGTGCAATCGGCTTGTCAGGAGACTCGACGAATTCAATTACTTGACTCCCAACCATATCAAGACCATCTTGAATCGCCTTTAGTTGTTTCTCCATACGATCAGAACGTGCAATATCGTCTGTATCCATACGTGCAACAATATCGTTAGTACAAGCAACTATTCCCCTGTGTAACGCATAGCCAAGACCGTGGTTTTCCTCGTAGGCAATAAAACTAAAGATGCCAGGATAACGGCGGTCATACTCAGCCAGAACTGAATCGAGTTCTTTTGTTAACGGTCCATCCTTAACCATAACGATTTCCGCAGGTGGAATCGTCTGGTTAATAATGCTGTCCAAAGAAGCACGAAGATACGCAGGGTTCTCCTTAAGATAAATGCTCATGAGAACGCTATAAGCCTGAGAAGCCATCTATCGCCCCGTCCTCTTCTTGCCGAACATGGCACCAAAGGTGCCAGTGAAGCATTTCCAGTCCATGCGGAAGCAGCGATTACACACGTAGCGGAGCTCGATCTTCTGGCGTAAGCCGCTCTCGAAGGTCGCGGCGTTTCGGTCAGTCGCCTGCCAAAGCCCAGTAATGCCAGGCTGAACAGAAAGCAGCTCGGCCTTCTCCCCGTCAGTAAAATGTTGTTCAAGTTCATCCCTTGTGATGGGACGCGGGCCAATTACAGACAGATCACCGTTTAGCACATTGAGAAACTGCGGCATCTCGTCGATAGAACATTTACGAATGAATTGACCAATCTTGGTGATGCGGGGATCATCATCGACCTTGCGCTCGACTTCCCACTGATGCAGCTGCTCAGGGCTCAGATACTTCTGCACGTTGCCAGCATCGGCGACCATGCTGCGAAGCTTAAAAATCCTGATTGTCTTTCCGCCCTTGCCAACGCGCTCTTGCGTATACATAGGACTGCCGGGCGATTCAAGGCTAATGAGCGCACACACTACAGCAAGAGGAATCAGCAGCAGAACACTCATCAAAAGACTAAACACAAGGTCAAACAGTCTCTTGACGATGCGATATCCAAGCGTGCCGCTCGGCTTTATCCGATTGAAGGCCAGCGCACCCACCGTTGATGTACAACTCTCTGTTACCTCTTTAGCAGCCACAATAAAACTCACGTTCCTGTCCCCAGGAACCCCCCCATCTATGAATCCAAAAACCAAATGAATTGCTGGTGCAACGTCTCCCTTACGTTTTGCTGGGAACGTCAAGCGGTAGCAGCTCCCTAAATGCGGAGTCACCCTCGCCAACGTCTACCAGGCACCAGCGTTTATGACGGTCGATCTTTTTAACGCGGGCCTCTTGCCCCACCAAGGGACCCTGCTCTATGTGCAGCACGCCGTCTTCTATTCGGGCGACGCTGTTGCGCACCACGCCGTTGTCGTCGAGCACGCTGCGGTACCAGTCCTGCGCATCGTCCGGCATGGGCGCATAGGCCCGCTCCCTACTGCCGGCAATGCGGCAGCCAAAGCTCAAGTGGGCCAAAGCCTTATCGAGCAGAGCGGCATCGCGCGTGGCGACGAAGAAGTATTCCTTGTACATGGGTTTGGTTTGGAGCGACCAGGCGCCGTCCCGCTTAAACCAGAACTCCTTTTGCATCACAAAAGCGTCCTGCATCAGCTTGTGCGGGATAATGCGGCGGACCTTTTCGCAGGTCTCGCGCTCTTTACCGTTGGGAGTGTGGACCAGATACCAGCGGACGCGGCCGTGCTGGCTGTTGGTGGTGGCGCCGCTAAAGGCACCGGGCAGCTGCTCTTGGCGCCGCATTGTCTGTTCCATCTCTCGCCCCCTTAACTTGCATCCGCGACGCACGCGGATGCAGGGGCGTTAAGAACAGGCTTCTCGCTCGCAGCTAGGCGCAGTCGCAAAAGTACAGTTTTTTGTATCTTTCGACGTTGCTCATTATACGAGCAAACTGCTCGCGTTTTCCCAGATTGCACAAAATGCGCCGCGAATGGGTGCATCTCCATACGCCCCTACAAAAACCTGTACCTTTTTGCACAACAAAAAAGCCGCTCTAACCAGCGGCTTTTCTTCTATAGACAACAAAAAAGGCGACCGCCCGCGAGGACGATCGCCTTTGTTAATTCTTGTATAGTTTGTGCTAGGCGCGAGTCTTGATCTCCTCGAGCACCTTGGCCACAAACTCGTCAACGCCCATCTGAACGGTCTCGTTGGAACGATCGCGGACGGAAATGTTGCCGGCCTCGACCTCCTTTTCGCCCAGGATGAGCATGTAGGGCACGCGGTCGATGCTGCGGGCCTCGCGGATCTTGTAGCCGATCTTCTCGTCGCGGTCGTCGCAGACCACGCGAATGCCGGCCTCCTCCAGCTTGGCGCACACCTCGTGGGCGTAGTCGCGGCTCTTCTCGGAAACCGGAAGTGCCTTGACCTGCACGGGAGCCAGCCAGGTGGGGAACTTGCCCGCAAAGTGCTCAATCAGAATACCGATGAAGCGCTCGATGGAGCCAAAGCACACGCGATGCAGCATGATGGGGCGCTTCTTGGTGCCGTCGGCGTCCACGTACTCCAGGTCAAAGTTGAGCGGCATCTGGAAGTCGAGCTGGACGGTGCCGCACTGCCAGGTACGGCCGAGCGAGTCCTCCAGGTGGAAGTCGATCTTGGGGCCATAGAAGGCGCCGTCGCCCTCGTTGACCTCGTAGTCCATGCCCAGCTTCTCCAGAGCGGTGCGCAGGCCCTCCTCGGCGCGAGTCCAGTCCTCGTCCGAACCCATGGAGTCCTCGGGGCGGGTGGAAAGCTCAACGTGGTACTTAAAGCCAAACTTCTGGTACACGGAGTCGATGAGGTTGACCACGCCCACGATCTCGTCGGTCAGCTGGTCGGGACGCACAAACAGGTGGGCGTCGTCCTGGTTAAAGCAGCGCACGCGGAACAGGCCGTGCAGGGCGCCGCGCAGCTCGTGGCGGTGCACCAGGCCAATCTCGCCGGCGCGGATGGGCAGCTCGCGATAGGAGTGCGGCTTGGAGGCGTACACCAGCACGCCGCCCGGGCAGTTCATGGGCTTAATGCAGTACTCTTCGTCGTCGATGACGGTGGAGTACATGTTGTCCTTGTAGTGGTCCCAGTGGCCCGAGGTCTTCCACAGCTGCTTGTTCATGATGAGCGGCGTGGAGATCTCCACGTAGCCGGCCTTGTGGTGGATCTCGCGCCAGTAGTCCAGCAGCGTGTTCTTAAGGATCATGCCGTTAGGCAGGAAGAACGGGAAGCCGGGGGCCTCGTCGCGCATCATAAAGAGGTCCATCTCGCGGCCGATCTTGCGGTGGTCGCGCTTCTTGGCCTCCTCCAGCATGTGCATGTGCTCGTCGAGCTCTTCCTTGGTGGCAAAGGCGACGCCGTTGATGCGGGTGAGCATCTTGTTGTCCTTGTCACCCTTCCAGTAAGCGCCCGAGACGCCGGTGAGCTTAAAGGCCTTGAGCGCCTTGGTGTAGCAGATGTGGGGGCCGACGCACATATCGATGTAGTCGCCCTGCTGGTAGAAGGTGATGCGGGCGTCGTCGTCCAGGTCGCCGATGTGCTCGACCTTGTACTTTTCGCCGCGCTCCTCCATAAGGGCGATGGCCTCGGCGCGGGGCTTCTCGTACACGGAGAACTTGAGGTTCTCCTTAACGATCTTCTTCATCTCGGCCTCGATCGCGGGGAAGTCGTCCTCGCTAATCTTAACGCCCTCGGGCAGGTCGACGTCGTAGTAGAAGCCGTTGTCGGTCGCGGGGCCGTAGGCAAAGTCGGCCTCGGGGTACAAGCGCTTGATGGCCTGCGCCATGATGTGCGCGGCGGAGTGGCGGATGACGTGCGTGACCTCGTCCTGCGGGAGCTCGGCCACCGAACCGTCATTGTAGAGTGCCTTCATGGGTATGTTTTCTCCTCTCGGATGCCTGGTGCAAGTGCGTGCGATGCGCTCGGCATTTTTGACTTGCATCATTATAGGCAGGTTGCCTTGGTATACAAGCGCCCGCCGCACCTTAATGGCACGGCGGGCGATTTTCTACGCATGCTTCATCGTGTGGGGCGGGGCTGCGGAGCGCGCGTGCGGTTTGCGGCGTGCCCGTGGCTTGCGGCCGGCCCGGCGATGGATGCGCTACTGGATGCGAGTTCGGCAGTAGAGGCAGACCTTCCAATGCGCATCGAGCGGGCGATGGCAGCTGGGACACACGTTGCGAACCTGGGTATCGCACACCGGGCAGACGACGAAGTCCTTCTCGATGGGCGCCCCGCACTGCGGGCAGGTGCCGTACTGGGCAAGCTGGCGCTCGCGCAGGGCCATGTCCAGCTCCTGCTCCTCGCGGTCGGATGCGTAGGAGTGCGGGCGCAGGACCAGGTAGGCGATGAGGCCTACAAACGGGATGAGGGCGATGATGCCCCATGCCACGTAGGCGCTGGCGCCGCGGCGGCGGGCATCGATGAACACATAGACGACCGACAGCACATACAGGGCGATGATAAAGCCAACGAAGGCATAGACGACGCCCATAAGCTGCGGCGACATGAGCTCAGAGATGTACTTGGACATTACGGGTACCTTTCGGAATATTTACAGTCCGGTCAAGTTTACCACGGGGTTTGTTTATATGGGACCACGGCTAGGGGCGGGGCTGGTGCGGACACAAACATCTCAATCTGTAACAGGTGGAGGCGGAATCCGGGTATAGGTGTTACAGATCGAGACACAGGGGTCCCTCCCCGACTTCAATCTCGATCTGTAACATCTTGGGCCCCAAAATCCCTCTTACTGTTACAGATCGAGACATTCAAAATCCGCCGGAAGGTTTGTCTTGATCTGTAACATCTAGAACCCAAATCCTCGTCTAACTGTTACAGGTCGAGACAAACGGTTGCCGTAGCTGTCGGCAGACGAGCTTGTCGACGTTGCTGGATCTCCCCTCGTCTGCCGTTGGCGGGTGTTGCGGGGCTGTTCGCCGCATTGCCGCCGCGCTGGGGGTGTGCAGACCGTAGGATAGTCTTATTGACAGCCTGTCAACTTATCTGGGAGGCACCGTGGCAGAAACGTTTGATATCGCAATTGTGGGCGCGGGCATTACCGGGTGTGCCATCGCGCGGCAGCTCGCGCGATTTGACCTGTCCATTTGCGTGGTCGAGGCGGCCAACGATGTCGCCCTAGGCGCATCGAAGGCCAACGGCGGCCTGGTACACGCCGGCTACGATCCGTCGCCGGGCACCGTAAAGGCGCAGGTCAACGCCCGCGGCTGCGAGCTATATGGCACGTGGGCCCAGGAACTGGGCTTTTTGTTTTGCCGCACCGGATCCATGGTGCTGGGATTTAGCGACGAGGACCGTGCGCAACTGGAGAAACTGTCCCGCAACGGCCACGCCAACGGCGTGCCCGAACTGTCGATTATCGGCCCCGGGCACATTCACGAGCTGGAACCACGCGCAAGTGCCAAGGCGACGTGCGCGCTGTGGTGTCCCTCCACTGGCTTTGTGGATACGTTTGAGGTCGCCATCGCTGCGCTGGAGAACGCCGTCGCCAACGGCGTGACATTTATGCGGTCTGCGCCGGTGGAAGCGATTGAGGTTGCTGGCGGCGAGGCTACCGACGGGGCTGTGCGCTTTACGCTGGCGACGCCCGCCGGAGAGGTGCGCTGCCGCTACCTGATCAACGCCGCGGGCAACGGCGCCGCGGACATCTCGCATATGGCGGGCGCCGAAGAGTTTCAGATGGTCTGGCGCCAGGGCAACATCGTGGTGCTGGACAAGGAGCCGCGGGCGCTCATGCCGCTCTACCCCGTTCCCACGCCGGTGTCCAAGGGCGTTATCGTCACGGGAACCGTGCACGGCAACACCGTGATTACCGCGACGGCCGCCGTGCGCGAGCCGGGCGACACGCAGACCTATGCGAGCGATGTAAACGCGCTCCTGAACGGCGCGCGCAAGCTGGTGCCCGACCTGGAGACGCACCGCGTGGTGCGTGCGTTTGCCGGCGGGCGTCCGGTCATTCGGGGAACGAACGACTTCTTTATTGGACAGTCGGCCGTGGTGCCGGGGCTCTTCCAAGCGGCGGGCATTCAGTCCCCAGGCGTGGCGAGCGCGCCTGCGATTGCCGAGCGTATAGAACTTGTGATGCGTGAGTCGGGCGTGGAGCTGCGCGAGCGGGCGGACTGGAATCCAATTCGCCGCGAGCCGGACGACTTTGACCGCGCACCGCTGGCGCGCAAGGAGGAGCTGATCGAGTCCGACCCCGCGTGGGGGCAGATCGTCTGCCGCTGCGAGACGGTGCCCGAGGCCGAGATAGTGGCCGCGATCCGACGCCACCCGGGCGCGGTTTCGGTCGAGGGCGTCAAGCGCCGCTGCCGAGCCGGCATGGGTCGGTGCCAAAGCGGCTTTTGCCAGAGCCGCGTGGTGGCGATCCTGGCGCGCGAGCTGGGCTGCGACCCCAGCGAAGTGCTGTTGGAAGATGCCGGATCTTGGTTGGTCGAGGGACCGCTGAAGGGGGTGCGCTAGAATGGCGACGTTTGATATGCGCGACGAACGCGCGGAGGCGAGCGCCGTGGCAACGCAAGCCTTCGACGTGGTCGTTATCGGCGGCGGACCTGCCGGCATGGCGGCCGCGCTTGCCGCGCAAAAGGCCGGTGCGCGCGTGGCCATCGTGGAGCGCGAGCAGCATCTGGGCGGTATCCTGCGCCAGTGCATCCACCCCGGCTTTGGCCTGTCGCACTTTAAACAGGAGCTCACCGGTCCCGAGTACGCGCAGCGCTTTATCGACCAGGTGCACGCAACCGACATTGCGCTGTTCCTGAACAGTATGGTGCTTGGGATTGATTCAGGCGAGCCGACGGGAGCCACCGCGGTCCATACCGTCACGCTCATGAGCCCTGCCGGCATGCTGCAGCTCACCGGGCGCGCGGTCGTCCTTGCCATGGGTTGCCGTGAGCGCACCCGCAGCGAGATCAAGATCCCCGGCAGTCGTCCCGCCGGCGTGTTTACGGCCGGTCTGGCGCAGCGATACATCAATATCGAGAACCTCAAACCCGGCTCGCGCGCCGTCATTTTGGGTTCGGGCGATATCGGGCTGATCATGGCACGTCGCTGCACGCTCGAGGGGATTTCGGTCGAGGGCGTGTACGAGCTCATGCCGTACGCCAACGGACTGCGCCGCAACGTCAAGAACTGCCTGGACGACTTTGGAATTCCACTGCACCTGTCCACCACCGTCACGCGCGTGATCGGGCACGACCGCGTGGAGGCCGTCGAGGTAAGCCAGGTCGACGAGCACCTGGCGCCCATTGCCGGGACGGAGCACATCGTTCCGTGCGACACGCTGCTGCTTTCGGTAGGTCTGATTCCCGAGAACGAGCTTTCGGTTGCCGCAGGCGTGGAACTTGACCCGCGCACACGCGGTGCCGTAGTTGACCAGAGCCTCCAGACAGGCGTGCCGGGCATCTTTGCCTGTGGCAACGTGCTGCACGTGCACGACCTGGCCGACAACGTGACGACCGAGTCCGAGCGCGCCGGTGCGGCTGCGGCGACGTGGGCGTTGGGCGGCGACGGCGGGGCGAGCGCTGCGGGCACGAGCTGCGAGCTGATGGTCTCCCCTGCCGGCATTGCGGGATACGCGCTGCCGGGACGCATTACGGCTGCGGCGCTCACCAAGCTGAACTTCCGCGTGCGCCGGCCGGTCGATGCCGCCCGCGTGCGCATTCTGGCAGGCGGCGAGGAACTGCTTACAGGCAAGGTCCGCCCGTTTAAACCGAGCGTAATGGAGAGCTTCCCGCTGCCGGCAAAGGTGATTCAGCACGCACTCGACTTGGGTGTTAGCGAGATTGTCCTGTCCGTCGACCCCGTTGAGGAGGCGTAGAGTCATGAGCACAAACGCGATTGAAACGCTGCAGTTCAACTGCACCACCTGCCCATCCGAGTGCCTCCTGACCGTAGAGGTGGAGCGCGACACAGACGGCGCCGTGGCAGAGGTGCACTCCGTAACCGGCAACAGCTGCCCACGTGGCGATACGTTCGCGCATCAGGAGCTCACCTGTCCCATGCGCGTGCTTACCACCACCGTGGCCGTATCCGGCGGCGACGAGGCGCTGCTGCCCGTGCGCACGGCCGAAGCCATCCCGCTCGAACTCCATGCCCAGGCGATGGACCTCATCCGCGGCCTAGTCGTCGACGCCCCCATCCGCATGGGCGACGTCGTGCAGGAAGATCTTCTCGGCACCAACATTGACCTAGTCGCCAGCATGAACATCGATCCAACCTAAGCAGCTAATTTGGGACGGGGCTCTTTTAGCTACCCCGCCATCCACCCCGCCCCTCCTCAATTGCGGTGAAATAGTTCCTGATTTCCGCCAAAACCCCGGCATCCAGGAACTATTCCACCGCAACTATCCTTGGAATCGATATTTAGCTTGTGTCTACTTTAGTGCCATTTCAAAACTATGCCGGATTACGGGGCTGATTCGGAGACCCCCATCCATACCGGCATTTTTCGATTTTTGATAAGCCGTCTACCTGCGGTTTTAATTTCGCAATTTTTCCCATGGTCAAGTAATGCAGGTCCAGCCCCGTAATCCGCCATACTTTTGAAACCAGCCCATTTGGGACGGGTCGCTTATGACTACTTTTACCTATCAGCTCGCATGTTTGATGCAGCTAAAATAGCCCCGTCCCAAATTGACTACCCTGGCGTTGGGGATACCATGGTGACACCCTAGCGAAAGGATGTTTCATGGCACATGTCGATGACCAGCGTGTGGCGAGCGTGCTCGATGCGCTCGAGGCTCAGCGCCCCGGCGCGCAGCTGCTCGTAAACGACCCGTGGTCGATCTATTACCTGACCGGCTTTTATGCCGATATGTTCGAGCGTTTTTGCGGCGTGCTGCTCGCGCGCGATGCCGAGCCGGTGATCTTAGTCAACGCCCTGCATCAGCTGCCCGAGTACGACAATGCCCGCGTGGCCTACCACAACGACACCGACGTCGTGACCAACGCCATCGCTCGCGAGGTCAATCCATCCAAGCCCCTCGGCATCGACACCGTCATGCGTTCCGGCTTTTTGATGCCCCTTATGGATCGTCACGCCGCGAGTGAGTTCTTCCTGGGCGACTTTGCCGTCACCGCCGCACGCACCCACAAGGACGAAGCCGAGCAGGAGCTCATGCGCGTATCCTCGGCCGCAAACGACGCTGTGATGGCCGACGCCATCAAGCTCGTCCACGAGGGCGTGACGGAGCGCGAAATTGCCGACCAGATGCTCGGCCTGTACCGCAAGCACGACTGCGAGGGCTTTAGCTTTCCGCCCATCGTGAGCTTTGGCGCCAACGCCGGCGATCCGCACCACGAGCCCGACGACACCGTACTCAAGCGTGGCGACGTGGTGCTGTTCGACATTGGCGGACGCCGCTGCAACTACTGCTCGGACATGACGCGTACATTCTTTTGGGGCGAGCCGGACGAGGAGACCGCACGCATCTACGACATCGTTCGCCGCGCCAACGAGGCCGCCGAGGCGCTTATCGCGCCGGGCGTGCGCATGTGCGATCTGGACCGTGCCGCGCGCGACGTGATTGAGGATGCTGGCTATGGGCAGTTCTTTACGCACCGTCTGGGACACTCGATCGGCCTGCAGGACCACGAGCCGGGCGACGTCTCGCTCGTCAACGAGCAGGTCGTAGAGCCAGGCATGACGTTCTCTATCGAGCCGGGCATCTACCTCCCCGGCCACACCGGTGTCCGCATCGAAGACCTGGTCCTGGTTACCGAGTCCGGCGTCGAGATTCTCAACGCCTACCCACACGATCCGGTCCGTCTGGACTAGGCAATGCGGCAAAGGCGCTGTCCCTTTGCCGCATCCCACCAACGCTGCACCACGAAAAAGGACTATCTACTACGTTTAACCCGCATGGGTCGACCATGCGGGTCTTTTTTGAAAATTGGCAAGCCTTCTACCTGCGATTTTAATTTCGCAAATCTCGTCGTGGTCGAGGGCAGTCGATTAAACGTAGTAGATAGGCCCATTTCCTGGCGAGCAGCCCAAATAAGCTACCCACGGGTGGGGCTAGCGCAGCAGCCCCGCCACTTCGCCTGCTAGGGTGATGGTGCCGGCGGCAACGAAAGGCTCGCCCGCGGCATTGAAGGCAGCGAGGGCCTCGGACACGCTCGGGTATACGCCCGCGAGCTTATCGGCACCCACCAGGGCAGCGAGCTCCTCTGCCGGCAGGGCGCGGTCGGAATCGGTCTGGGTCACGACCACGCGGGGGAACGCCGGAACCAAAACGTCAACGATACCCGCCACGTCCTTGTCGGCCAGCGCAGCGCACAGCAGCGTGGGGCGGTTCTCCACGCACGGGTCGATCTCGTCCAACGCACTCACAAAGTTCTCGCAGCTCTGAGGGTTATGGCAGGCGTCGATCAGGTTGAGTGGATCAGTTCCCAGCACATCAAAGCGACCCGGCGTGGGGCAGGCTATAAGCGACGCATCGAGCTTGTCGTGGTCGAGCTCGCGACCCAGATAGCCCTCGCACAGCATGATCGCACACGCGGCATTCTGCGGCTGATAGGCCGGCTTGACCATGCTCGACGTATAGATCGCACGCGGCGTGGTGCAGCTAAACTCAACCGTGTCGCCCACATGCGCCGGCACCTTAGTCGTGGCGTGGCTCACCACGAGCGGCACGACGCCGCACTCGCGACAACGGGCATCCATCACGCGCTGAACGCTCGCCTCGTGCGTGCCCTCACCCAAAACAACCAAACGCCCGGGTTTGATAACCGCAGCCTTCTCCCCCGCAATGGCCTCGAGCGTGTCACCCAAAATGCGTGTGTGATCGAGTCCAATGCCCGTAATGGCAACGGCGACGGGATCGGTCGCACTCGTAGCATCCCAGCGTCCGCCCATGCCGACCTCGAGCACGGCAACATCCACCGCGGCCTCAGCAAACACCACAAGCGCAGCAGCCGTCAGCAGGTCAAACGGCGTGATGGAATAGGCGCGCTCCCCCGCCGCCACACGGTGCGCATTCACGCGACGCCCCGCCTCGACGGCAGCAGAAACGCCACGAGCAAAGGTCTCGTCGCTCACAACGCGCCCATCGACCTCCATGCGCTCGGGATAGCGAACAAGCTGCGGCGACGTATACAGCGCGGTCTTGAGTCCCTCACCACGAAGGATGGCAGCCGAAAAACGCGTGGTCGAAGTCTTGCCATTAGTACCGGCAACCTGAATGCAATCAAAGTACTCGTTCGGACGTCCCAGCTCATCGAGCATATCGACAACCGTCTCAAGCAGAGGCCCAGCATCCCCAGAAATCCGCCCCGTATCAGCAGCAAGCCCCACAGCCTCATCAAACGAAAGCAAATCAAACTCAAAAGGAACGGTATACAAGCCAGAACGCTTAGGCATTTTTAGAACCGCCATTCATAGAAAAATAAAACAGTATAGGTTGAGGATAGTCAGCGAAAACGCCTCTGATGAGCCAAGGTGCCGTGAAACAAGGGCGCATAGGGCTTATGCCCATGCGCCCGAAGTTGAACGGCAGATTGGCCATCAGAGGCGTTTGCAGCGTCGAGTCAGCCGCCGTTCGTTAGAACGGCGGAATAGGTGTCCGCAGTAGCGAGCAATGCCCCAAACCGCGTCCCCCAGTAAGCCCTACGAGAAGTCAGCAACCTGAGCAGTCAGCGCCGCCAGGATCTCCTTGAGCTCAGCTGCACGGTCCCTCTTCTTCTGGACCACCGCGGGCGCGGCCTTGGCCACAAAGCCCTCGTTGGCGAGCGTCTTCTCGCAGCCGGCGAGCTCCTTCTGGGCCGCGGCAATCTCTTTCTCCAGGCGCGCCTTCTCGGCCGAAAGGTCAACCTTGCCCTCGAGAACCACAAAGACCTCGACGCCGCTGTCGACCACGGCAATGCTCGCCGCCGGCTTCTCAACGTCAGTGCCCATAACCAGCGAAGCCGTGTTGGCCAGCGGCTCAATCGTGGAGCGCAGGCTCTCGAGCTTCTCGATGTCCTCGGCACCGGCGCGCACGACCACGTCGAGCTCCGCCTTGGGGCTTAAGCGATAACGCGAACGCGTGGCGCGGGCGGCGGAAACGACGGTACGGCACAGCTCAAACGCGCGCTCGGCGGGCTCGTCGACGTACTTGGCGTAGTCGGCGGGCTCGGGCCACTTGGCGATCATGAGCGCCTCGGCGCGATCCACGTTGCCCTCGGCATCCAGGTCGAGCACGCTCGCCGGCATGTTGTCCCAGATCTCCTCGGTGACAAACGGCATGAGCGGGTGCATCAGGCGAATGGAGGTATCGAGCACAAAGATCAGGTTGCGCTGCGCCTGCAGACGGCCCTCGCCCTTCAGGCGGGCCTTGGTGACCTCGACGTACCAGTCGCAGACCTCATTCCAGAAGAACTGCTGCACGCCGCGGGCCATATCGCCAAAGGTGTACTTCTCGATGCCCTCGGTGACCATCTTTACGGCCTTGGCCAGACGGCTGAACATCCAGGCGTCTGCCGGCGTCTCCACGACGGGCTCGCCGGGCGTGTAGCCCTCCATGTTCATAAGCAGGAAGCGGCTGGCGTTCCAGATCTTGGTCACAAACGACTTGGCCTGCTCGGTGCGCGGGCTGTCGATAAGCTTCTTGGTCTTCTTGTCGATGTTCGCGTCGAACTTGACGTCCTGGTTGTTGGTGCACAGCGTAAGCAGGTTGTAACGCATGGCGTCAGCACCGTACATACCGATGAGGTCCATGGGGTCAACGCCGTTGCCCTTGGACTTGGACATGCGGCTGCCGTCCTTGGCCAAGATCGTCGGGTAAATGACGACGTCCTTAAACGGAACCTCGTCCAAGAAATACAGCGAGCTCATGACCATGCGGGCGACCCACAGCGCGATGATGTCGCGCGCGGTGACGAGCGCCGTCGTGGGGTGATGGCCCTCGAGCAGCTCCGGCTTTTGCGGCCAGCCCTGCGTGGCGAAGGTCCACAGCTGCGAGCTGAACCAGGTGTCCAGCACGTTCTCGTCCTGATGCACGTGATGGCTGCCGCACTTGGGGCACACGTCGGTGTCCTCGGTAAGGGCGTCCTCCCAGCCACAGTCCTCGCAGTAGAACACGGGGATGCGGTGGCCCCACCACAGCTGACGGCTGATGCACCAGTCCTTAAGGTTCTCCATCCAGGTGGTGTAGGTCTGCGTCCAGCGCGCGGGGTGGAAGGTCACCTTGCCGGAGTTGACGGCGTCGAGCGCCGGCCCCTTGAGCTTGTCGACGGCCACAAACCACTGCTCGGACAGCCACGGCTCCAGGGCGGAGTCGCAACGGTAGCAGTGCATGACGGAGTGATCGAGCTCTTCGACGTGATCGAGCAGACCGTGCTCCTCGAACCACTTGACGACAGCCTCGCGGCACTCGTCGCGGTTCATGCCGGTAAACTCACCGTAGCCCTCGACGACCACCGCGTGCTCGTCGAAGATGTTGATCTGCGGCAGGTCGTGGGCCTGACCCATGGCGTAGTCGTTGGGGTCGTGGGCCGGGGTGACCTTAACGAAGCCGGAGCCGAAGTTGGCGTCGACATGCCAATCCTCAAAGATGGGAATCTCGCGGTCGACGATGGGAAGCTTGACGGTCTTACCCACAAAGGCGGCCTTCTCGGGGTCCTTCGGGGAGACGGCAACGCCCGTGTCGCCGAGCATGGTCTCGGGGCGCGTGGTGGCGACGACGATGTAATCCTGGCCATTGACCGGCTCGGTCAGCGGGTAGCGCAGGTGCCACAGGTGGCCCTTCTCGTCCTTATACTCGGCCTCGTCGTCCGAGATGGCGGTGGTGCAGTTGGGGCACCAGTTGACGATGCGCTTGCCGCGGTAGATCAGACCGTCGTGGTACCAGTCGCAGAAGACCTTGCGCACGGCCTGCGCGTAGTCCTCGTCCATGGTGAAGCGCTCGTTATCGAAGTCGACGGAGCAGCCCATGCGCTTGATCTGCTCGACGATGATGCCGCCGTACTCGTGGGTCCAGTCCCAGCAGGCATCGACAAACTTGTCACGACCAATCTCCAGGCGGCTAATGCCCTCGCTCTTGAGCTTCTTGTCGACCTTGGTCTGCGTAGCGATACCGGCGTGGTCGGTGCCGAGCACCCAGCGCGTGGACTTGCCGCGCATGCGGGCCATACGGATGATGGCGTCCTGGATGGAGTCGTCGGTGGCGTGACCCATATGGAGCTTGCCGGTCACGTTGGGAGGCGGAATGGTGACGGTGCAGTCGCCCACGCCCTCACGGCGCTTGTAGTAGCCGCCGTCGAGCCACTTCTGCAGGATCGCCGGCTCGTTGGTCGACGGATCGTAGTTCTTGGGCATTTCTTCCATATATCTCTCCCTGTCCCACCGGGGAGGAATGTAGGCCCGCCAGGGCCTACATTCCTCCCCTTAGGTATCGATTACTTCAGTCTGAATGACTTCGCTGAGGCTTAAACAAACACACAGAATAACACAGGTAGTTGGGGTTATTGCGTTTATATAAAATAGCCTCCGACCGCGGGTGGTCGAAGGCTATTTGCAAACACGTTTTAGACAGGTCTAGCCGTAGATGCGCTGGGGCTGTTCGGTGCCCTTGACGGAGGCTTCGGTTACGACGACCTTGGAAACGCCCTCCTCGCTGGGGAGGTCGAACATCGTCTGCTGCAGCACATCCTCGCAGATGGACCGCAGGCCGCGGGCGCCGGTCTTGCGGGCAAGCGCCATACGGGCGATCTCGTGCAGGGCGGCGTCCTCAAACTCAAGCTCAACGTCCTCGAGCTGGAACATCTTGCGGTACTGACGCACCACGGCATTCTTGGGCTCGGTCAGGATCGACACCAGGTCGTCCTCGTCGAGCGCCTGCGTCTGGGTGACGACGGGTGTACGTCCCACAAACTCGGGAATCATGCCAAAGGCGTTAAGGTCCTGCGGGAGCACCTGGCGCAGCAGGTCGTTCTCGTCGACCGAGGTGGGGCCGGCGATCTCGGAGTTAAAGCCCACGCCCTTGTTGCCCACGCGATCAGCAATGATCTTATCCAGGCCCACAAAGGCACCGCCGCAGATAAACAGGATGTTCGTCGTGTCGATCTGCAGCAGCTCCTGCTGGGGATGCTTGCGGCCGCCGGTGGGCGGAACGCTGGCCACCGTGCCCTCAAGAATCTTAAGCAGTGCCTGCTGAACGCCCTCGCCCGAGACATCACGGGTGATGGAGAGATTCTCCGCCTTGCGGGCGATCTTATCGATCTCGTCCACGTAGATGATGCCCACCTGCGCGCGCTCAATGTCGCCATCGGCAGCGTTGATGAGCTTGAGCAGGATGTTCTCCACGTCCTCGCCAACGTAGCCAGCCTCGGTGAGCGCGGTGGCGTCGGCGATGGCAAACGGCACCTCGAGGATGCGCGCGAGCGTCTGGGCGAGCAGGGTCTTACCAGTGCCGGTGGGGCCAAGCAGCAAAATATTGGACTTGGCGAGCTCCACCTCGTCCATATCGTCGTCAAACTGGCCGCCCATGCCCGATGCCTCGTCAAAGGCGGACACCGCGGCACCGCCCTCGATCACGCGACGGTAGTGGTTGTACACGGCCACTGACATGGCGCGCTTGGCGTCCTCCTGGCCCATAACATAGGCCGAAAGCTCGTCATAGATCTCGTGCGGTGTCGGCACGTGCGTGATGACCTGACGGTCGTCCTCAAGCTCAAAGCCCTCGGTCTCGGGGTCAACGGCGGGCTGGGACGCAGCTTGGCCGTGATCGTTGAGGAAGCCCGGCAGATTGCCGTTGCGGGCGGCGTCCATAAAGTCCGAAGCCAGCGACTCCTCCAAGATCTCAGAGCAGGCGGCGACACACTCGTCGCAGATAAAGATGTTGGTCGGACCCTTTACGAGACGACGGACCTGGCCCTGCTCTTTTCCGCAGAAGGAGCAGCGGATGGGGTTGCCGTTCTCGTCAAAGTTGTCCTGCATGTTACTGGCCATCCTAGGCGTCCTTCGCGGCGAGGTCGCGCGAGGTGACGATACGGTCGATCAGGCCGTAGTCGAGGGCCTCGGCAGCGGTCAGGTAGTTGTCGCGCTCGGTATCGGCCTGGACCTTCTCGATCGGCTGGCCCGAGGCATCGGACAGGATCTGATTGAGCTCGCGGCGGGTCTTCTTGATCTCCTCGGCCACGATCTCGATCTCGGTCTGCTGACCCTGGGCACCGCCGCTGGGCTGGTGAATCATAACCTTGGAGTGCGGCAGGCAGAAGCGCTTGCCCTTGGCGCCGGCCGAAAGCAGCACGGCGGCCATAGACGCGGCCATACCGACGCAGATGGTGGAGACCTGCGGTTTAATGAAGTTCATGGTGTCAAGAATCGCCAGGCCGGAGTAGACCTCGCCACCGGGCGAATTGATGTAGAGCGAGATATCCTTCTCGGCATCCTGGCTCTCAAGATGCAGCAGCTGGGCAACGACCAGATTGGCGCTGACGGAGTTGATCTCCTCGCCCAAGAAGATGATGCGGTCGTTGAGCAGGCGCGAATAGATATCGTAGCTGCGCTCGCCGCGCGGCGTCTGCTCGATAACGTATGGCACGAGGGCGGAATCGAACTTAGCGATCATACGCATCTCCATTTCTCTTACGGACCAATAGTGGTTCTAGACAAACGTACGGTGCCCGCATGCTATGCATTGGCTGGCACCGTACGAAGCAACCGGATAACCGGCTTATAACTTTACCCCATCACGGGCGCGTCCATGCGCTCGCGGGAAAGGTGGCGAGAATTACTCAGCGTCCTTGGCGGTCTCGTCGACCTCGGTCACCTTGGCGTTCTCGACCAGGTGGTCGACGGCCTTGGAGCGACGGATGGACTCGCGGACGGCAGGCATGCGGCCATCGGCAATGAACTCGGCCTTGGAAGCCTCGACGTCCTTGACGCCAGCCTTCTCGAACTCGGCGTTGATGTCGTCCTCGGTGACCTCGATCTTGAGCTCGCGGGCGAGGGCGTCGAGGGCCAGGGACTCACGGGCGACGTCGTTGGCCTGCTGGTGCAGGTCGCCGATGAACTGCTCCATGGTCAGACCGGAAGCGGGCAGCCAGGTGTCCAGGGTCATGCCGCGGGCAGCGAGGTTGGACAGGAAGTTCTGGCCGAGCTCCTCAAAGACGGACTGCTCGTAGTCGGCATCCATCTCGTCGAGCTGCAGGCGCTCGGCGAGAGCGGAGACGCAACGGTTCTCCTTCTCAGCCGGGAGGCGGGAAGCCTTGTCCTGCTCGATCTCGATCTTGACGGCGTCGCGCATGGCGTCGATGCTGTCGAAGCCAAAGTCGGACTTGACGAGCTCGTCGGTGAGCTCGGGGGTGTTGCGGACCTTGATGCCCTTGACGGTGACCTCGACGGTGTGGGTCTCGGCCTTTTCGCCCTCCTCGACCTCGTCGGTCCAGGTAACGGACTTGACATCGTCGACGTTGGCACCAATCAGGGCCTCGTTGAACTCCTTGGGGTTGCTGTCGCTACCGGCGATGAGCATGCGGCCCTCGGCGGCAAAGTTGTCGGCGTTCTCGATGGCCTTGAGGTCGACGGTCACGTAGTCGTCAGCCTCGACAGCGCGGCCCTCGACGTCCTCGAAGGTGGCACGGTAGTTGAGGAGCATCTCGACCTGGTTGTTGATCTCGGACTCGGTGACCTCCGCGGGAGGCATCTCGATCTCAACGGCGTCGAAGGAGGAGAGCTCGGCAGCAGGACGCAGGGAGAACTCGACGGTGTAGGTGTAGTCCTCGTGATCCTTGGCGAGGTCGAGCTCCTTGTAGTCACCGTTCTTGGTGGGGACGATGTCCAGCTCGTTGAGGACGACGGGCTCGTTGGCGGCGATCAGGTCGTTGGTGGCCTGAGCGAGGGTAGCCTCGGCGCCAAGAGCAGAGTCGATGACCGGACGGGGAGCCTTGCCGGCACGGAAGCCCGGGAAGCGGTACTTCTTGGCGGTGTCCTTGTAGGCCTTCTTGATCGCGGCGTCGACGTCGGCGGCCGGGATGGTGACCGTAGCGGTGAGCTTGGCGTCCTTGACGTCAGAAGCGGTGATGTTCAACACGTTCCTCCTCATACTGCCCAGCTTATCTGAGGTGCTGGTACCTTTATGCAACAAAGAGTCGCGACGGCCGAAGCCGACGCAGATGCGTTGGTGCGGGCGAAAGGACTCGAACCTTCACGGGAATCCCACCAGAACCTAAATCTGGCGCGTCTACCAATTCCGCCACGCCCGCATGAGCGCACAGACTAGGAATGATAGCAGATACGAACGGCAAGCGCACGCACACCTTTTACAGGCTCACGACCTCACCACGAGTGCGAAAGGCGGAACGAGTTGCCCCGTCCCGCCAATTACGACTTGTTCGCTGACCCGCTACTCCCCCAGCAGCGCTTTCTCCGGCGTGATCGGCAGCGAGCGGACCTGGTGGCCGGTGGCGTGTGCGACGGCCGAGGCCACGGCGGCGAGCGGCGTGTTGATGACGACCTCGCCGATCGACTTGGCGCCAAACGGGCCCGTCGGCTCGTAGCTCGGCTCAAAGGCCACGCGAATGCTGCCGATATCCAGGCGCGTAGGCAGCTTGTAGCTCATAAAGTTGCCGGTGCGCAGGCGACCGCGGTCGTCATGCTCGACGATCTCGTAGAGCGCGTGACCGATGCCCTGGGCAATGCCGCCCTCGGCCTGGACGCGCGCGAGCGCCTCGTTGATCACGGTGCCGCAATCGACGGCAGCGGCGTAATCCACCACGGTCACCTTGCCGGTGGCCTTGTCAACCTCGACCTCGGCAATGCCGGCCATAAACGGCGGGGGCGAAACGGGCAGGCAGGCAGAGGCATGCGAGGTCAGCGCGTCGCCGCCCGCGATGTTCTTGACGCACAGGTTGGCAAAGTCGCGCAGCGTGAGGTAGCGGTTCTGCTCGCGCGCGGCACGCTCGTCGGACAGGCGCACGTACTGGCCGTCGAAGACCACGTCGGCGGCGTCCACGTCCCACATCTGCGCGGCCTTGGCGCAAATCTTCTGGCGCAGCTCGGTCGCGGCGTTCTTGGCTGCCAGGCCCGTCACGTACGTACCCGAGCTCGCGTACGAGCCGGCGTCGAACGGCGACACGTCGGTGTCCACGCCGCGCACCACGATCAGCGAGCTCTCCACGCCCAGCTCCTCGGCGGCAATCTGCGCCAGGATCGTGTCGACGCCCATGCCGTTATCGGTGGCGCCGGTGCCGATGGTAATGAAGCCGTCCTCTTCCAGGCGCATGTCGATGCCGGCAATATCCACGTTGGAAATGCCCGAGCCCTGCATGGTGAGCGCGCAGCCCAAGGCACGCACGCGGTCGCCCAGGTCGACGGCCAGCGGCTTGTCGCGCCAACCGATCATGTCCATCGCGCGCAGCAGGCAGCGGTCGAGCGCACAGGCGTTGAGCTTCTCGTTGTAATACTGCGGCATGATCTCGCCTTCGCGCACGATGTTCTTAAGGCGCAGATCGGCGGGGTCCATGTGCAGCATGTCGGCGAGCTCGTTAACGGCGCTCTCCACGGCAAACTGGCCCTGGGTGGCACCGTAGCCACGATACGCACCGCCGCGGTTGGTATTGGTGTAGACGGCGTCCCAGCTAAAGCGGCTCGCCCTCACATGGTTGTAAATCGGCAGGCTCTTGTGGCCCGAAAGCCCGATCGTCGTGGTGGCATGCTCACCATAGGCGCCGGCGTTGGACAGCGTGTGCAGGTCGATGGCCGTGATGGTGCCGTCGTTCATGGCGCCCAGCTTAACGGTCATCTGCATCTGGTGGCGCGAGTTGCCTGCAGTGATGGTCTCCTCGCGGGTGTAGCAGCAATAGCTCGGACGGCCGGTCTGCTGGGTGACGAACGCCACGAAGATCTCGCAGCAGCCCGTCTGCTTGGAGCCAAAGCCGCCGCCGATGCGCGGCTTAATGACCTGCACCTGCGACTGCGGAATGTCGAGCGACTGCGCGACCATGCGGCGCACGTGGAAGGGCACCTGCGTGGAGGTGGTCACCGAAATGCGCCCGAACGCATCGGTCGTCGCAAAGGCGCGGAAGGTCTCCATGGGCGCGGTCTGCGTGGCCTGGCTGGTGTAGGTGCGCTCAAAGACGATGTCGCTCTGGGCGAAGGCCTCGTCCAGATCGCCATAATCGCTGGTACCGCTGCACACCAGGTTGCGCGGAACATCGCCGCCCTGCGGGAACATAAAGGTCACGTCGCCCTCGGGGTGGACCACGATGTCGTTATCGAGCGCCTGGGTAAAGTCGAGCAGAGGCTCGAGCACCTCGTAGTCGACCTTGATGAGCTTGAGCGCCTTATCGGCGGCCTCCTCGGTCTCGGCGGCGACGATCGCCACCTCTTCGTTTTGATAACGGACGAGGTTCTCGAGAATCAGACGGTCGTAGGGACTCGGCTGCGGATAGCTCTGGCCGGCAATGGTAAAACGGCGCTTGGGAACGTCCTCGTAGGTGTAGACGCCCACCACGCCGGGCACCTTCAGGGCGCGCGACGTATCGATGGAGCGGATCTTGGCGCGGGCATACGGGCTGCGCTTAAGTTTGACGACGAGCGCACCGGCGGGCACCATGTCGCCCGTGTAGACGGGACGGCCCTCGAGCAGGGCCTTCGAGTCCTTCTTAGGCTGCTTGTGGGTAATCTGCTTGTAGGTGACGCCGTCAGAGCTCGTGTCGTTGACCGGCAGCTCGGTCATCTCGAAGCCCACCTGCACGCCGGACTCGTTAAGGAAGCGGACGATGGCGCGCAGCTGGCTCTCGTAGCCGCCGCAACGGCAGAGGTTGCCAGCCAGCTGGCGCGAGAGCTCCTCGCGCGTGGCGACAAGGCTCGGGTCCTCCTTGGCGGCGCGGGCAAGCGCCAGCACGTTCATGATGAGGCCGGGAGCGCAAAAACCGCACTGCTCGGCACCTTCGGCAGCCATGGCGCGAGCGAGCGTCTCGGACTCGGCCTTGAGACCCTCGAGCGTGGTGACGGAGCGGCCCTCGACGCGCGCGGCGGGAACCGAGCAGCTCAGCACCGGATCGTCGTCGAGCCACACCGTGCACAGGCCGCAGTTGGTGGTCTCGCAGGCGCAGCGCACCGACGCGCAACCCTGTTCGCGCAGCAGCGCAAAGAGCATGGTATCGGGGGAAATCTGAACCTTGACCTTGCGACCGTTGAGCGTAAAGGAAAGATCGATGAGTTTGGCAGCCATTAGCGCACCTCGCTAGAATCGACGCCGGGCACGCGGCGGCAGGAATACTCGTCCGTGGCAAACTTGGGGACCTGAACGGTCTCGAGCTCGCGGGCAAGCGCGGCCGAAAGCTCGATGCCAGCGGCGCGGCGCACGGCCTGGACGGCGAGCGGGGCCGAGATGCGGCGGCGGTAGTCGGCCGAGCCCCACAGGTTGGTGCCGTAGCCCAGCGCGCGTACGGACGCCGCCAGGGCACGCAGCTCGTCCTCGGAAGGCTGCTCGTTCACCAGGCCGCATGCCTCGCCCCGCAGCAGGGTCGCGCGCAGCGGGCGGGCACCCACGGTGACATGCCAGCTGTTGTCCCACCAGGCGGCAGTGACGTTCAGCGAGGGGAAGTCGGTCGCGGCCTTGCGCACGGCCTCGTAACTCGCACGGTAATCGTGCTTGACGACCACGACGTGCTCGATCACGTCGCGCACATAGCCCATATCCACGAACTCAGCGAGCGGCACGCGGCCGGCACCCGTCAGCTCAACGTACGAGTCGAGCGCCAAAAAGGCCGAGAGCACGTCCGAGAAACCGAAGCGGCCGTAGATGCTGCCGCCCACCGTGGCGGTGTTGCGCAGCTGCACGCCCACGATGTCGTGGACGGCAAACTCAAATACGTTGTTGACGAGCGCGTTGAGCTCGGCATGGCGCTCAAGCTGGCGCAGGGTGCACATGGCACCGATGCGAAACTCGGTCTCGGTCTCCTCGATCTGATCGAGTCCACAGGCCGAAAGGTCAATCGCCGTCGCCACGCGACGCGAACCCAGGCGCATCCAGATGCCGCCGCCCACAATCTTGTTGTTGCGGTTCTTCTGTAAGAGCTCATAGGCTTCGGCCGCGTTTCCAACACGGACGTAGGTACCGAACTTGAGCACGTTCTCCCCCATCTCTTTACTTGTCCAGTACCTCTAAGTGTACCAAACGAGGGCGCACGACCCTCACCACCATAGAAAAAGGCTCCCGGCCAATATGGTCGGGAGCCTTAAGATCATCAGCTGGTGCTGTGCGGAGCTATGTCGAGCAAAGGATTAGCAGACGCCCTGGGCGAGCATGGCGTCGGCGACCTTCAGGAAGCCGGCGATGTTGGCGCCCATGACAAAGTTGCCCTCCTGGCCATACTCCTTGGCGGTGTCGTCCACGTTGTGGAACATGCCGCGCATGAGCTGCTCGAGCTTGCCGTCGACCTCCTCGAAGGTCCAGGACAGGTGCTCGGCGTTCTGGCTCATCTCGAGGCCGGACACGAGCACGCCGCCGGCGTTGGCAGCCTTACCGGGCATAAAGGCGACGCCGTTCTCCTGGAAGTAGGTCGTGGCCTCGATGGTCGTGGGCATGTTCGCGCCCTCGCCGACCACCTTGCAGCCGTTGGCGACGAGCGCCTGGGCGTCCTCGAGCAGCAGCGTGTTCTCGCGAGCGCAGGGCAGCGCGATGTCGCAGGGCAGCTGCCACACGCCGCGGCCGTCGCCCTCGTGCCACACGGCGTTGGGCTTCTCGTCAACGTACATGGCGAGCGTGACGCCCTTGTCGTGGCCAGAGCGCTTCTTGTTGTAGACATGCTCGAGCACGGTGTAGTCGATGCCGTCGGGATCCTCGACCCAGCCATGGGTGTCGGAGCAGGCGAGCACCTTGCCGCCGAGCTGGGCGACCTTCTGGACCGCGTAGATGGCGACGTTACCGGAGCCGTGAACGACGACGTTCTTGCCCTCGAAGGAGTCGCCGCGGCTCTTGAGGTACTCGTCCACAAAGTAGACCAGACCGTAGCCGGTGGCCTCGGTACGGGCGAGCGAGCCGCCAAAAGAGAGGCCCTTGCCGGTAAGGACGCCGGTCCACTCGTTGGTCAGGCGCTTGTACTGACCGAACAGGTAGGCAACCTCGCGGCCGCCAACGCCCAGGTCGCCGGCGGGAACGTCGGTGTTGGGGCCGATGTGGCGATAGAGCTCGGTCATGAAGGACTGGCAGAAGTGCATGATCTCGTTGTTGGACTTGCCCTTGGGGTCAAAGTCGGAGCCGCCCTTGCCGCCGCCCATGGGAAGGGTGGTCAGGCTGTTCTTGAGGATCTGCTCCAGGCCCAGGAACTTGAGCATACCCAGGGTGACCGTCGGGTTAAAGCGCAGGCCGCCCTTGTAGGGTCCAATGGCAGAGTTGAACTCGACGCGATAGCCGCGGTTGACCTGAACCTTGCCCTGGTCGTCGACCCAGGGAACACGGAACATGACGATGCGCTCGGGCTCGACGAGGCGCTCCAGCAGGGCGGCCTCCTCGTACTCGGGGTGGGCGTCGAGCGCCGGCTGGATGGTGCCGAGGATCTCGGTCGCGGCCTGGATGAACTCAGGCTGCTCGGGATAGCGGGCCTTGAGCTCTTCGAGAACTTTCTGCGTGTAGCTCATGCTTCCTCCAATGATGGGAAACGAAAAATGTTGGTCGCGGCACCCTATGCGCCGCGAACTTTATCGAGTATGGATAATATCGCACTGTTGCAGCAAAGTTTCGCATAAGCCGACGAGCAGATGTTTCATTTTGATTACGATGCAGGTAGAAGCGTTTTTGAGTGTCTGACGCGCAAAACCCGTGTTTCAAACCTGTTTCGTCCACGTGTTCCAAACCACCACATTGGGGACAGGCACCTTTGTGGTGGTTTTGACTCGTAATGCCACAAGAAGGCCATTCAAGCAGCGAAACCACCACAAAGGTGCCTGTCCCCAATGTGGTGGTGTTGGCGGTTAGAGGACGAGCTGATGGTAGTCGGCGGGGGTTACGCGGCCTTCGGTGGCAGCGCGAAAGGCGGCGAGCGCATCGCCCGAGAACGGCATGACCCAGCAAAGCCCACAGCCGGCGGTAATGGAGCCGGGCAAAGGCATGATGCGCCCGGGCACGCCGGCATCAAGGCACAGCTGCTCGCATTCCATCACGTCGAAGGTGCTGTCAAACGACACGATAATCTTGCGCTCGTGGTCGAGGGCATCACCGGATGGGCCTTCGCGGTGTGCCTCGCGATACGCCGCGGCGGCCGCTTCCTCTTCAGCAGTATGTCCACAGCCACCGCAGCCGCAGGTACAGGGCTCGGAGCCATCGCAAGTGCAAGGCTCTCCCGTGTCGGGGCAAATATCGTGAGACATGGCAACTCCAATCGTCTAGGCGAGTAACTCGGCCGCCGCAAACTCCTCGGGCGTATTGACGTTCTCGAAGCAGAGCGTCGAACCCGCGGACTTAACGATCTGCGGCTCATCCATATAACCAGCCTGAACGCGATTGATCAGGCAGCGAATGCGCTGGCGGTCACAGGCGAGCAACTCTTGGGCAACCGGCGCACACGCGTCACGGCGCCAGACGGCGCAAAGCGGCTCAATCCCCCGCTCCTCGCGCGGTACGCACACGTCGAGCGCCTCGGCCTCAACACGATCGGCAAGCGCGCCGATGAGCTCCGGCGAGACAAACGGCATATCGCAGGCGACGATCGCCACGAGCGGCAATCGGGCCGCGGCCAACGAGCTCGCGATGCCGCGCATGGCACCGGCGGGACCGTCGACGTCCATCACCACGCGGGGGCGCAGGCCATCAAACATAAGCTCCTCAAGGTAGGCAAGCTCGCAAGGGCGCGACGTCGTCACGACCAGCTCGCCGGCAACTGGCGCCAGTCGACCCAGCACGCGCTCGATGAGCGGCTCGCCGCAAAACGCCATGCGCGCCTTATCGCAGCCCATGCGCGACGACAACCCGCCCGCTTGAACGACACAAGAAAGATCAGCCCGTCTTACGGTAGTCATACGGCAAACCACCCCCATCGGCATGCTCAAAACCCAACACACGAAGCCAAATACCGTCGCCGATAAAGCGGGCGGCACGGCAAACCCATGCAAAAACAAAACAGCGCTTTTGCGGCACGCAGCAAGACCGCGAGCACAAAAGCGCTGGTAGCGTATGGCGGGAACGTATGTGAATCGAACACATCCAAGACGTTTTGCACGCCTCGCAACGGTTTTGAGGACCGCGGAGCCCACCGGAGCCCATCCGTTCCCAAGTGCGGCGGTATTTTACCAAACCGAAACGGCTCCATCCCAAAAAGACGAACAAGAAGTTGCGGTGGAATAGTTCCTGTATTTGCTGCCAAAGCCTCCAAATAGGAACTATTTCACCGCAACTGAGGAGGCGGGAGCGAGTGACCGGCCTAGCGCAGGGACCTCAGGCCGCCGGCTTCTTTGTCGAGCACCGTGAAGCGCACGGCATCCAGGTGCTCCAAGATGCTGATGGCACGCTTGCGCGACACGCCCAGCGCCTCGCGCAGCACGCTCGTGGTAGCAGCGCCACCGGCGTCGGCAATGGCAGAGGCGACGAGCTCACGCGCGCAGGCCTCAGCAGCTGCAGACAGGGCCACATCGCGCTCGACCTTTACGATAGAGCGGTTGAGCGAAAGCTCGCGCAGGGCACGCGTCATGGTGTCGCGATCGAGCTGCAATTGCTCGCCCACCTCGGGCAACGTCGGTGCATCGAGGCCGGCTTCATCCAGCAAGGAAACGATGCGCTCGCAAGACTCGTACACCACGCGCGCCGCGGCGGCAGCGGAGTGCGGGTCGAACACTTCGGCGCCCTCGGCGGCGCATACGCCGCGCGAGCAGCCCTCGGCAATCAGAGCCGCGGCAACGTCTTCATCAGCGGCAGGCCACGCAGCATGGGCAACGGCGCCGGGCGTAAAGCCCGTCTCCTTGGGAGCCGCCGCGTGCATGGCTGACAGGGTCGCCGCCAGTGCATCCATCGCGGCGTCGAGCACCACGGCGTCCGCCAAGAGGTCTGCATCACCTACGGCAAGCTTGCGAACGGAGCCCTGCGCCACCAACCCGCGCAGTGCGGCATCGACCTCGCCGACACCAAGATCTAAAGCCTCGGCAACATCAATCGCCGTAACCGGCAGCGTCTGCAACGCCAGCCAAGCGCCCACACCGCCCGCAATATCTCCGGCCTCAAGCGCCGTGTACAGCACGCGCTCCCCCTCAGTAAGTTCGCGCGAGCGACGGCAGCGCGAAAGCAGCACGCGCCCGCCGCCAACAAGCATCACGGGCGAATAGGACAGCACCACGGCATGGTCCCCGGCACGTAGCGGCAGCGAGTTTTCCAAGCGCACCTGAACGATACGGGTCTCGCCCACCGCCATGGGGGCCTCACCCTCCATGAACATGATGCGACCGACGACCTCGGCCGTACCCGCCATCACGTGCACACGCGCACCCGACTCGAGCACACGCGGCTTGGCTCCCTCGCGGCCCAAATACGTAAACGTCATCATAAAGCGCATCGTCTGGCCAAAGCGGCCCGCCACGCCGAGCATCTCACCGCGATCGAGCGCGGCGACGGCATCGCCCACCAAGTTGAGCGCCACACGCTGACCGGGCAACGCCCGCGGCGTATCACCATGCACCTGAATCCCGCGCACGCGACAGACCGTACGCGACGGCAGCGCGACGAGCTCATCCCCCACCGCGACGGGCGCATCGTGCAACGTTCCCGTCACCACGGTACCGGCGCCCTTGATCGTAAAGCAGCGGTCGATGGGCAGACGTGGTGCGGCATCGGTGAGCTCGGCACGGGCACGGCAGGCATCCCAGCAAGCGGCAACCTGCTCGTCGAGCGCAGCCAGCAGGTCATCGATTCCCGCGCCGGTCTTGGACGACACAGGCACGATCGGCGCGTCCGCAAACACGGTATCCGAAAGAAAATCGTCCACGTCGAGTTCGGCCAGCTCAATCATTTCGCTATCGGCCAGGTCGCACATCGTCATCGCGACCACCATGTGTGTGACGCCCAGCAGCTCCAGCACATGCACGTGCTCGCGTGTCTGCGGCATCACGCCCTCGACGGCCGAAACCACCAGCACGGCCACGTCGATACCCGTGGCACCCTGCACCATGGCGCGCAAGTAATGCGCGTGGCCCGGCACGTCGACCAGGCCCACGATCTTGCCACTCGGCAGCGCCAGCTCGCCAAAGCCCAGCTCCACGGTCATACCGCGACGGCGCTCAACTTCCAGACGATCGGGATTCTTGCCGGTCAGTGCCTCGATCAGCGCCGACTTACCGTGGTCGACGTGGCCCGCCGTGCCAACGATAACGGGACACTCCACCAGCGCTTGAACCTCACTCATCGTGCAACCGCCTTCTCAACGCACGCGACGAGCGTCGATGCCGCCGTCTCGATATCGCGGTCGCCCACAAGCGTGCGCACATCAAACAGGATACGATCGTGCGAGGCGCGCGTGACGACCGGCGTATCGAAGTCTTGGACGAGCAAGCGCTTGAGCGCGTCGACGGACAGGCGCCCGTCGACCGGGCAGACGGCCACGCACATCGTGGGCAGCTCGACGGTAGGCAGCGAGCCACCGCCGGGGGTCGACGATTCCTCGACGATCTCCACCTGGACGGCACACGGGCAACCGGCCTTATCGAGCCCGGCGACCATACGATCGCGCAGCTTGCAAGCACGACGCTCCAGATGAGCCTGCGGAAGCGTGAGCATGCTGAGCACCGGGACATCACGATGGGCCACATCCGCCCCGTCCATGTAGATGCGCAGTGTGGCCTCGAGCGCCGTGAGCGCCAACTTGCCCGGACGCAGGGCACGCATAAGCGGATGCGACCCGCAGGCCTGGACCAGATCGCGACGGCCCATGATAATGCCTGCCTGCGCGGCGCCCAGCAGCTTATCGCCCGAGCACGACACGATATCGAGCCCCGCCGCGACCGAAGCCGGCGTGGGCTCCTCACCGCCGCGCACCAGGATGTCATCGGGCAACAGCGCGCCCGATCCCTGGTCCTCGTAGAACAACAGGCCATGCTTGTGAGCAAGCGCCGCAAGTTCCCGAGAACCTACCTCCTCGTGGAAACCCTCGATGCGATAGTTGGAAGGATGGACCTTGAGGATCATCGCCGTATCGGGCGTGATGGCGCTCTCGTAGTCGCTCAAATGCGTGCGGTTGGTGGCGCCGACCTCGACGAGTTTGGCGCCCGAAGCCGCCATGACATCGGGGATGCGGAAGCTGCCGCCGATCTCGACAAGCTCGCCGCGGCTGACGATGACCTCCTTGCCTGCGGCATGGGTCGCCAGCACCAGCAGCACGGCGGCCGCGTTATTGTTAACGACCAGCGCATCCTCGGCACCGGTAAGCGAGCGGATCAGCTGCGCGGCATGTTCCTTGCGCGACCCACGCGAGCAGGTGTCCACGCTGTACTCGAGCGTGCTGTACCCACGTGCGACCTCGGCCACGGCCTTTGCCGCCGACTCCGCGAGCGGGGCGCGACCCAAGTTGGTATGGATGACCACACCCGTGGCGTTGACGGCGGGGCGCAGGCTCGGCAGCGCGGAGCGATGTGCACGCCACTCGATGGCCGAGGCCAGCTCGCGCTTGGAGCGCGGGGCGGCACCGGCGCGAATGGCGGCGCGCTCCTCGTCGAGCTCGGCCGTGACGGCGGCATGCACCACCGCGTCGCAAGTCTCCCCCGCCGCCTTCACTACCGGCCACTCGGCAAGCAGCTCGTTGACGGAGGGAATGGCGCGCAGGCGGGCGCGTACCTCATCGGACATGTTCTGGCTATCGCTCATGTGCGGCCTTTCAAAACCAAAGGTGAATCAATCGTTCGAACGTCAAACTATCAGCCAATTCGATCGGCTGAGTCAATCATCCGCTATTATCCTCGCGCGCCGCGATCTTTTCCACGCGAACGGCGTTTTCCTGGGTGAGCGCGGCGCCCGTCAACGGGTCCCAACGCAACGGCGTATGGTCGAGCGGGCCCACGCCCAAGACTTGAGCGCCACCGGCATCGGCGCCAAACGAACGCCCGCCGGGAGCGGCCGACGTGAAGATGCACGCCGGATGCAGATAGGGCGTCGTCTCCACGCGTACGCGATCGCGGCCCATATCGCTCACAAGCTCGACGACCTCGCCATCAGCGATACCCATGCGAGCGGCGACATCGGCATTCATCTGCACGGCATCCAGGTCCGATCCAGCCTCGGCGGCACCTTGGGCCGCAATCCTTCGCGAGGTATGCGACTCAAAGGGACGGTTGCCGCTAATGAGGCGAAACATCCCCGGGCCGGGCTCCACCATGGGCGCGATCCAGTTGGGCACGCGACCCAAACCGGCACGCTCCCACACGTCACTTACCAGCGCAATTTTGCCGCCGTCCAAGGGAATCGCCGGCTCGCCCGTACGCGACGGCAACGCAACACCTGTATCGGCCCAGCCGCGCTCCTTGAGCTCGTCCAGATCAATCCCAAACGGCGCCACCTGGGCAGCCGCCAGATTGTCGGACGTAAACCGAAAGTACTCACCCACGCCGCAGGCCTGCGCCAGACCGGCAAAGATCTCCCGACCGGGACGCGTGTCGTCATGCAGCACGGGCAGCACGGCGTTGCGGTAGAACACACGCGCATCGTTGGAGCCTATCACCGTTCCCACGCCGCGGTCGGCCTCCAGATACGTCACGTCGGGCAGCAGAAAGTCGGAAGCACGCGCCGTCTCGGACCAGCGAATATCAATCGTCACGAGCAAGTCGAGCTGCTGCAAAATACTCAACCAAGCCTGCGCATTGCCATAGCCCACACCGGGGTTACTGGCATAGACGATGAGCCCACGCAAATCGCCGGCAAGAATCGACTGACCGATGGTCGTGCACAGGCCGCGCGCCGGATCGACCAGTGGATAGCGCTCGGACCCCAACTTGGGCCCGCGAGGCACCGGCGGCGTCGCAAAGCGCGCGGGATCGAGGTCGCCCAACACAAGCGGCGTGGGCGGATTGAGCGCGCCGCCCGCGTGTCCGATGCAGCCCAGCAGCACATCGACCAAGCAGATAGCGCGCGCGGTCTGGGTGCTATTGGCATACGCGATACCGATGCCACCATGAAAGCCCGCATCCACCACGGCGGCAGGCGCGGCAGCAGCCAGATCGCGCGCCGTGGCGACAATCTCTGCGGCCGGCACGTCGCACATCGACTCGGCCCACTCAGGCGTCCAAACAGCAGCCGCCTGCGCCAGCTCGTCAAAACCCGAGGTATAGCGGGCAACAAACTCGCGGTCGTACAAGTCCTCGGCAATGAGCACATGCGCAATGCCCAGCAGCAAGGCCAGGTCGCAGCCCGGGCGCACGCGCAGCCAGCGGTCGGCAAGCGCGGCCGAGCCACTGCGCCGGGGGTCGACCACGATGATCTTCGCCCCACGGCGACGGGCATCGTTGAGCGCATCAACGGCCCCCATCGTCGACGAATCGACGATGGAACGCCCCAAATACATGATGCAATCGGTATGCGCCAGGTCGGAGGCGGGGCTGTAGCCCAGGCTGTGCTCCCAACCGGTAAGTCGGCTTACCTCGCAGGCACCGTCGGCACCGTATACGTTGGGCGAGCCCAGCGCACGCATAAAACAATACGCCCAGTAGCGGTCAAACGAGGGCACGCCGAGCGTCATGCCCAGCGCACGCGGACCATGCCCGTCAACAATCCCCAAAAGGCGCGCTGCGATCTGCGCGAACGCCTCGTCCCACGAAATCGCATCGAACCCCGAGCCATCAGCTCGTCGGCGCATGGGATGCAAAATCCGGTCGCGCTCGTCAAACGGCATAGACAGGCGATGCCGACCGCGGGCGCACAGGGCACGCGCCGCGCACGGATGCCCCGGCACCGGCAACTCGGCCACCACACGCCCATCCTCGACGCGTGCCGCAAAGGCGCAATCGGCATAGCATCCCCCGCATGTGGTCACCACGGCGCGACCGTTACGCTCCACAGCAGATGCCATCTCGATTACCCCTTTCACCAGCCAAACACAACAGGTCAACAGCCCGGCAACGAGCCCCAGGCCCAAAAAGCCTCCCGCACGGCAACGCCCCGCGGGAGGCCCAACGTCAAACAGACGGTACCTTACGCCTCGGACTTCTTGGCGTAGATAAACCAGTAGCCGAGCGCGACCAGAACCGCACCGCCCACGATGTTGCCCAGCGTGGCGGCGGACAGGTTAAACGCAATGCCCGCGGCGTTGAGCGCATCGGCGCCGGCGACGTCGGCACCATAGCCGCACGCGTGCATCACGGCACCCATGGGCAAAAAGTACATGTTGGCAACGCAGTGCTCAAAACCGCAGGCCACAAAGGCGGCGATGGGCAGCAGAATGCCCACGACCTTATCGACCACGGTCTTGCCGGCGGTACCGATCCACACGGCCAGGCACACAAAGATATTGCACAGGATGCCGCGGAAGAAGATCGTCACCCAGTCGACCGTCACCTTGCCGGCGGCGACGCTCACCATGGAATTGGCGACCGCCTCGCCGTTGAGCTTGTAAATGCCGGCCATGTACACCAAAAAGACGATGAACAGGGCACCAGCAAAGTTACCAAGCCACACGACGACCCAAGCCTTGAGCATCTGGACCAGGGTGATCTTTTTGCTCTTGAGCGCGCAGACCATAAGCGAATTACCGGTGAACAGCTCGGCGCCGCACACCAGCACGAGCACCAGGCCCAGGCAAAAGCACAGGCCGCCCACGACGCGCTGGGCGCCCCAGCCCAGCGTGCTATCGCTCAAGAACACGGTAAAGAACAGGCCGCCGAAGGCGATGAACGCACCGGCGAACATTGCCAACAGAAAGGCCTTTGCGACCGGCAGGTTGGCCTTAGTCACGCCGGCGGCCTCGGTCTTGGCCTCGATCGCGGCGGGTGCCAGGCAATCGGGGGCGGGGTACTCCACCTTGGAATCTGCCATGTCAATCACTTCTTTCCTAATCAGCAGGGACAAGCGCTCCTATTGCTCTTGCCCCAAGCGGACAAAGTGGGAAAAGTCGTTGGCGGCCACGGCGTCGTACACGGCGTCGACGGCGTCAAAGACTTCCGGGGACATGGGGTTGTAGAACTCCGTGTCGCCCGGCTGAATTCCAACGAAGACGATATCATCACACGATTGCTCAATCTCTTCGATCAGAATCGACAAGGGAAGCGAATGCGTGGTGAACATCGACTTGCGGGCCACATCGCGCTTGTCGAGCAAGCGGATGGACCCGACGGGCAGCGCCATGTCGGCAGCATCGACCAAGACCAGACGCGGCGGACGCTCGCGCTTGACCTCGATGATGTCGTCCTCGGGCGTTTGGCCGCCGTCGATGGTGTACCAACCGGCGATGGGTGCGTCTTCCATCTTTTTGGAGAGCACGGGGCCGGCGGCATCGTCGGCACGCAGCACGCTTCCCGCCGTGAGCACGATACCCGCAAACGGGGCGCCGTTCACGCGTCCATCCACAACGCGACCCATTACTGCAACCTTCCCGTCAGATACACGCCCGACACATCGCGCACGCGCTCCACCAAATCGCGGAACTTCATTAAGAACGCGACCTGCTGGGCATGCAGGCCAAAGTCGTCGTCGAACACCGAGATGCCGGCCTTGGCAGAACCGCGAAAACCGCGCTCGTCGAGCAGCGCATCGCAGGCTTCGAGCAGCGACGGCACCGCCGCCTTGTCGAGCTGGCACTCGCCAAAGGAGCGGATGGCCTCGAACTTGGTCTTGGCCTCCCCCTCCGGCAGCGCGTCGACGAGCGAATAGAAGACATCCACCGGCACCGACAGGCGCGGCTCAAAGCAGTCGAGCACGCCGGTGTGGTGGCCCACGGCGAGCGTGTAGTACAGCACGTCGCAGGCCTCCTGGGGAACGTCTTCCTCGGTCTCCACAAACTTACGCGTGAGCTCATAGAAGACCACCTGGTCGGGCGCATGGCCCAGGCAGGGGTCGGCGACGCCCTCGGCAGCCTCGTCGCTTGCGCGCGAGGCATCGCCAAAGGAGCCGCCGAGCATGCCGGGGCCCGCAAAGTAACCAGAGCGGTCCGTGAGCTCCATCTAGCGACCTCCGGCCAGCACCAGATCCTGCAGCGCTGAGTAGACCTCAACGCGGCGCGGATCGTCCTGCTTGTCGATGAGCAGCGCCATGGCACCGCGGATATCGCCCTTGGGCGCGCCCTCGAGCGTATCCATAAACTCGTTGGCGAGATCGCGGCCGTAACGGTAGCCGCTCATGGCGCGAGCCTCGCGCTCGATGGCAACGCGCAGCTTGTACGGCACGCCGGGGTGCAAGATGTCGGCCTGCTCGCCGGCAGCCTCCACCGTGGTCTCGGCATGGAGCTTTTGGTCCAGCAGGCCAAGTGCCATGGCAAAGCCGTAGACGGTCTGCGCGGGGCTGGGCGGGCAGCCGGGGATGTAGACATCGACCGGCAGAATCTTGTCCGTGCCGCCCCAGACGCAGTAGTTGTCGTAGAAGATGCCGCCGGTGCAGCCGCACGCGCCATAGGACACCACGATCTTGGGATCGGGTGCGGCCTCAAAGGCGCGCAGCGCCGGCATGCGCATGGCGCGCGTCACGGCGCCGGTGTACAGCAGCACATCGGCATGACGGGGCGAGGGCACGACCTTGATGCCAAAACGCTCGACGTCGAAGACGGGCGTGATGGAACCGAAGATCTCGATCTCGCAGCCGTTGCAGCCGCCGCAGTCAACACGGTAGACGTACACCGAGCGCTTGATCTTCTTAAGAAGGGTCGCCTTGGCCTTCTCGATGCTCTCATCGAGCTCGATCTTGGTCGGGCGGTACTGAAGCCGCTCGGGCAAAAGCGTGGGTTCGGCCATGGTTACTCCTCCTTCGTATCAAAATCTATGATGATGCCCTCGACCGGCGCAGGACCGGCGGGAATCTCGGGCGCATCGGGGTTGAGCTCGCGGTCGATATACTCCGGGTTCACGCCGTGGCCGCCCAGATACTCCATGCCGGGGCCCTGGGGCTCACCGGACGCAAGCGTCTCGTTGGCAGCCATGCCGTGCGCGTTGCCGGTCTTTACGGCCGAAGCGGCGCGCAGGGCGTCGAGCTCGCGCTTGCACTCCTGGCACATACCGACGGTACGGGCGGCCTGGATGGCCTCCATGCCGCCGGCCTTTTGCAGCAGGCGCTTGGCGTAGTCGATCTCCTTGTGCGGGGCGAACGGCTTGCCGCAACGCGAGCAGTGCTCGAGCGTATAGACGCTCTTGCTGGTGAGGTCGTCCTTGCTCATAACGGCCAGCTCAAACTCTTCGGTGAGCTTGATGGCCTCCATGGGACAGGCTTCCTCACAGCGGCCGCAGAAGATGCAGCGACCGTAGTCAATCGACCAGGTGATGGTATCGGCCGCAAGGTCGGTGTCCATGCGAATGGTATCGGCCGCAAGGTCGGTGTCCATGCGAATGGCATCGGCCGGGCACGCCACGCCGCAGGCACCGCAGGCGATGCAGAGCTCGGCGTTGTGCTCGGGCTTGCCGCGCATGTCCTTGTTGGTGGGAAACGGCGCAAACGGGTACTTGACCGTCGCGTCGCCGGCCTTGGCGTTAACCTTCCAAAGCTTCAGCATATTAGAGCGCCTCCTCATCGAGCGGAGCGGCCATGGTGCCCTCGCCCGCAAGCGGCGACTTGTCGCGCCAGACGTTCTCGAACTGCTCCTTGTCGAGCACGTGGTCGCGCTTGGCGGCGACATCGGTCACCGTCACGCGGTCGGTGCAGGAGTAGCACGGGTCGAGCGAGCCGACGATCAGCGCCGCGTCGCCCACGGTGTTGCCGCGGAAAGAGATAAAATCAATATATCCCTTTTCTCCGATTTTTACAACGGCATTGTAGGACTTTCTATCTTTCGTTTTGATTCCTTGATTCTCATCTTCATTGCAACAGCCTCAGGACTCAGC